>DUSX01000031.1 GCA_012842395.1 Bacillota bacterium | reverse complement strand
TTCTCTCCATCACATCGCTTGCCTTGGCGACCCACCGCTGCCAGATCACCCTGAGATGCTCGTCGCTCATGGTGGGGGCGGGCGTCTTCCCCTTGCCCTCTCCCTCGACGTAGAATATCTCGGACGGTTTCGTTTCTTTGAGCCACCTCACCACCGACGACAGCGTTTCTAGCGCAGCGAGACGTCTTTCATCCATTGCTGCACGTTCTTCTCTGATGTCCATGTGCCGACTTCACCCTCCTTGACTTTCGCTGACTTGCCGCCACGCCTCCCATGAGCCACTCTGCCACTTGGCCTTGAGCCACGCTACTACCCGGCCGACCTGCTGAGCCACGTAGCCCCCAGACTAGCTGGTACTGGCTGGGACTGGGACCAGTGCGGCACTTCTGGGTTCGACACCACTACACAGAATCCTTCCGCGGCCACAACCCGAGCGGCCTGCATAAGATGAGTGTACGAGACTCAAACCGGCACCTGCTGAAGGAGTTCGACGGTCTCACGCACGCCATGCACAGCCGCGTGGCACGAAAACATCGGCCCTCGCAGCGACGCCAGTTGTTCGGGCAATGAGAGGATCCCGGCACAAGGGGTGACGATGATGACCCGAGACGACAATCGACCGGAGACTGAAACCTGGGATGAGATTCCGAACGTGCCTCCGGGCGGACACCGACTTCCGCCGCTGCCGTATGCGTATAATGCCCTTGAACCCTACATCAGCGAGGCTCAGCTCCGGGTCCATCACGACCGGCACCATGCTGCCTACGTCGAAGGGCTTAACACCGCCGAGCTAGCCCTAGTGGACGAGAGGGCGCGGATGGATTTCTCGCTGGTCCGATACTGGGAACGAGAGCTTGCTTTCAATGGCTCGGGGCACATCCTGCACAGTATATACTGGACGAACATGAGCCCGTCGGGGGGCGGCGAGCCAACCGGGCTGGTGAGAGACCACATCGTCGCGTATTTCGGCAGCGTACAGGCATTTCGTGAGCAGTTCTCCCGGGCAGCCCTTGATGTGGAAGGTTCCGGCTGGGCCGTGCTCGTCTGGCAGCCCCAGTGGGGGCGCCTCGAGAACCTGACGGCCTGGAGGCATGAGGACGTGACGCAATGGGGCACGATACCCGTCCTGGTGCTGGACGTCTGGGAGCACGCCTACTACCTGGACTACCAGAACCGGCGTGCCGACTACATCCGGGCATGGTGGAACGTGGTGAACTGGCCAGACGTGGAGAGACGCCTGCGGCTTGCGATGGAAGCGCAGGTGCCGCTGCACTGGCACAGCGCGCCGGGACACTCACCCTCACCCGCACCGCACCCGCCCACACCGTTCGAGCCAATGCCGCCGGGGAGCCTGTTCCCGTTCCCGGGTTGAAGCGGCGAGACAGGATCGGCCCCGGCACCGCGACCACCGCGACCTTGGTGGCAACCCCGTGTCGCAGCCGGGGTCGGGGTGGCAGGCGCCGGGGCCGTGATCGCTCAGCCCTTCGGGTCAGCCAGCCTGCCCATGAATAGGATGCACCCAGATCGGAGATCGCGAATCAGGAAGACGAACGGGCGATCCGCTCTGAAGACGTGTGGCTCATCCGATAGAAGCCCCTTGCCCGACATGACCACCGCTGTGGCCGCGGCCGCCTCGGTGCCTTCTTCATTGACTTCCACGAAGGCCTTGTGGATCACCGTGCTTATGTACAACTCCCGGACAGGAGCCATGCCAGAGAAGTCGGCCAGGTCTTGATCGAATGCATCCACCATCCCGAGGTCCTTTAGCTGCTTATTGAGCAGGAATCTCTTCTCCACCTTGAAGCGCGGCAGGTACACCTCCACTTTCTGCTTGGAAAGCCGGGAAAGCCAGGACCGGACAAGCTCGGTGCTCAACGCGGCCTCGAGTTTGCCGAGCCCACACTCTGGCTTCGGCAGTAAGACGACCATCGACAGATCGCCGCCCGCGTATGGCATTTCCAGGATCTGAACCTGGTCGTTTTCCGCATAGTTGAACTTCCCCGCTTGATACATCATCGGAACATCAACTTTTTGTCCCGTTGCGAGATAGAACGGCATAGACTTCGTGGATTCGGGTTGGAATGGGGTCTCCCACTTCCCCTTGAAGTAGATAGCATTAGTCAGAACAAGCCGCGTAAGCGCGGAGAGGTCGCTAGGCTGGATGAGGTCTTTTATCTTCCCGTTGGTTTTGCCTTCCACCCACTCATTGATCGTCTGCCTGGCTTTCTCGCGGTTCTCATCCTCCGTGTAGTCAACCTCTTTAAAGCCTGCACCATAGTACTTGTTGGTTATGAGCAAGAACTCCGGCAGGAACTCGTAGCCGATCTGGCCCCATAGAGCGTTGGCGACAGAAAGCTGGTAAGCCCCTCCGCCGCTCGTCCCACCAGCGCCGGTATTGAAGAGTCCCGTAAGGTCCGAAAAGGCAGGATGCAGTCTCTCCGGTGCAAGGGTAAAATGCAGCACATCGGCCATCTGCCGCGCGGTCTCCCCCCTGGCACCAGCGTAGGTCATTGCTAGCGCGGAGGAGATGCTGTAAGGCGAGAAGAAAAAGTTGCCGCTGCCCGCTTTGAGTTGCCGATAAAGGTCGAAAGCAAACGAGTTGTTGCCCGCGACAACCGAATCAACATCTGCCTGGCTCATGGCGGACACCCTGCCGCAAGAGCCGCCGTAAGGACCGGAAAGTGCGACCGCGATGGCACACATCAGCAAGAGCACGATTCTCCAACTTGTAGCTCGCCTTTTCATTCTCTTACCTCGCCTTCTGTTTATTGCACGACGTCGAGCACAGCCTCGAGTCGCCCCGCTGCGAGGAATCTTCCGGTTGCAGTGTCCATCAGCCTAGCATTGATGACGATCGTGCTTGGCTGGCCTGCAATGGTGCCCAAGAGAAGGAAAGCACAGTCGGCCTTCTCCTTGAGTTGAGACGCGATCTCCCGGCTCACCTGTCCGCTGTGCTGTATCCCGAGCTCAGCAAGCGCCCCGTTGACGCGCACCGCGTCCGCTGGCTGTAACCCGCTGTTGATGAGCGATGTGGAAAGGTTCTCGATGAAGTCCGTGCTGAGCGTGACGTTCGCGATGCCAACGAGCTCAAATGGGATGACGCCGACGAAGCCCCTCTCCAGCGCGTCCTTCGTCTGCTGGCTGTCCTCTGCGCGTTTGTGCAGCTCCGCGACCAGCTGGTCGAGCAGCTCGGGATCCACACGTAACACGCCGCCCCGGACAACCGCCCCCGGCTTGGGCTCGGCCGTGTCCGTCCGGCCTGGCCCGCCAGTCTGCCCGCTCTGCGCAGCGGTGGCCGTGGGGCCCGCATCGCTGCCCGCCACCGCCACAGCCGTCTCTCGCGAGCCGACGGGCGGGAAGGCCCCTATGTAGCCGCCCCCACGCCCTTTGGTGGCGAGCGGAGAGTCGGCAGCCAAGCGATAATCGCCACTCAGGACGTCAGCAAACAGTGGATCTACGCTTAAATTCGTAGCAGATGGCTGGAACTCAAGAAATGGTGTGTACACAGTCCGGGTTGGTTCTGAACTGAATAGCGGAGGCATCGTGAATTCCATGCGGATCCCGCTGAGGAAATCGGACCTGGCCCCGCGCAACTGGCGCTCAACGAATGCTCTAGGGCTCCAGGTCTTGGTCTGTATCTGTTGGCCGTACACGTCGTTGTATTCAAGGGTGAACCGGGTGTCGGACAAGGCCATGAACCCAACGTTGTTGAAAGCGATGATGTTGTTGTAGACAACTGCTTGTGCCGAGACGACCACTTGCACTCCAATGCCTGGTACCAACACGCCGTTGGATTCGTCGACCATCTTGACAAAGGTATCAGGAGATACGCGGTTCTCGATGATCGTGTTGTTGCTCAGCTCAACCTTCGAGTAGCTCACCTGGATGCCACCGCAAAAGGCACGATCCTGCTCGGCCCGGCTGACGGCGTTCCCTTTGACGAGATTGCGCGTGACCTTCGCTTGGGATTGGCTTTGTATGACGACCCCGCCAGTGTTGCCCGTTATCGTGTTCCCTTCTAGGACCACGTCGGTGCTGCCGGACACCTTCACACCGACCAAGAACCCTTGAACCTTGCAGTCCCTTATCGTGACCCTCGCTGCCCTCGAGATCGAGATCCCGTCCAATGTGCTGCTAGCAGCCGTCCCGGCTACGGCGAGCCCCTGGACAAGCACCTCGGACGCGCCGTCGATCACGATCCGCGTGACGCTCACGCGCGCGCCAGGCTCCGCTGGTCTCACCGAAATGCCGTTCCACCAGATCCAGAGCTCCTGATACTCGCCGTCTCTCAGCAACACTGTGTCCCCCGGTCGCGACTTCAGAACCGCCCCGTAGGTGGTCCTCGCGTCTCCTGATCCGTCTGCGGCAACCGTGATGATCCGAGGCTCGGTTCGGGCCGGCGGCTGGATCACGGGACCGAACGTGCCGGTCGTCCTCATTATGGAGAAAGTGATCTCCTTGCCGGCACGCAGGATCGTCAGGTCCACCGGTTTTCCGGCAGGGATCGCATCCGTCGCCGTTTTGAACTTCTCGAGGTCCGGTGTTTCAACCGTCTTTCCCGAGGAGTTCCGGACCTTGATTATGACGTCACCCGGCGCAAGCCCCGACGATTCAGCCGGCGAACCCTTATAAACGCCCAGCACCAGCAGGCCGCGCCGGTCTTGGGGCAAGCCTACGTCCTCCGCCAAAGCGGAAGACAGAGGAACGAGAACGACCCCAATAGGCGGGGGCGGTGTTGAACTCGCAACAGCCCCGACTGCTGCGGTAGAGGCGGAAGCAGAGGCAGAGGCAGCAGAGGCAAATTCAAGCGTCAAGAGGCAGGACAAAATCAGCAACACAGAGCATAGACACACTGCTTGCGCCCCAACCCCACTGACAGGCCGAGTGATCTTGCCACCCAACATCGTCAGCGCCCTCCCATCGATCGAAACCCTAGAGTGCCCCCACGCTGTCAAATGCGGACGCTTTCTTGGAGCCGTGGAGCCCTGAACCTGAGGCTCGGGCTCCTCACATGTAGAGCAGGTAAACGTTGGGCTGCCGGAACTCCTAATTCGCTATCCCAAGGTCTCCCTCCTTCATTGGTACCCCCACGGTGGGAGTCTTCTGTGCCAGCCGAGGGCATTGTACTTTTTCAGGACAGCGACGAGATCATCGATGTCGATGGCCTCCGCGACGTGCCCATCTCGCCCTACAACCGTCGTAGCTCGAAGTATGGAGTTTACGACCGCTTCCTCGGTGGCCTCGACGGCTGCCAAGAACAATGCGGACATGGCGTCGTTGCTCAACACCTTTAGATCCTGTGCTAACGGCGCCCGGTGGGGAATGCGCCGAGCGGTCGAGAAGGCGATGAAGAAGTCACCAGAGCCGTTGCTGCTGAAAAACCCGGTGCGCGCAAGACCCAGGCCCGCCCTTCTCGCGAGGCGCTCGAGTTGTCTATGGTCAAGCGGCGCGTCGGTTGCAAGCACCACTATCACAGAGCCGCCTAAGTGTTGGACGTCAGCAGAAGGCCTCTCTCCGTCTAGCAAGCGCGTCTCGTCAGTCTGCCTCCGAGGCCCGGGCTGAGGCCCGTAAGGGAAGTCGCCGCTGAAGGCGTACCGTCCGAGTTCGCGTCCAACAGGAGCGCCGTTCACAGTGAGTATTCCACCGAAATTCGTAAGGACCAAAGCACCGAGCGTGTATCCACCCCGCGCCTCGGGCAGCACCCGCGATGACGTGCCGATGCCACCCTTCCAGCCCATGCAGCACGCGCCCGTCCCCGCTCCCACGGAGCCCTCAGCGACACAAGCTCCGGCTGCGCCATCCGCCTGCACATCGCCCACTCGCTCCTGCGCCGATGCGACTGCGGGCGCTGTCTCCTCTGCTCGCACCGCCGCTCCCATCCCGTCCGTTCCCGGCGCTGTCCGTCGTGCTGTCTTGTCCGCCCCCTGCGCCGCCCAGTGGGCTTCGGACGCCGCCCCTTCTGCCGTCTCTTCTCCTACTATCCACCCTGTCGTCCTCCCTGCTGCGCCGCGTGCGTTTTCCACTGCGAGGTCTATTGCCGCAAAGACATGCTCCCTGTGAACATGGCGCCCCTGGATGTCGTTCAGATAGCCGTCATTCACCTCGCCCACCACGGGGTTGACTGTGCTCGTGGAAATCCCGATGTCCGGGTTCCGCGAAATAGCCCACTCGATGAGCGCGTCCGCCACGAGGGGCGCATTCAAAGTGTTGGTAAGGGCTATGGGCGTTTCCAAGTTTCCGAGCTCGGTGAGTTGCTCCAGCCCGATTGCCTTGCCGAACGCATTGAGCGCGAACGCAGCGGCCGGCACCTTCTCCTCGAACAAGTTGTCCGCGTGTGGCGTTACAACAGTGACGCCAGTGCGGACCGGCCCTTTGCCCGGGACCAGTTTCCCCTCGCCGCTGGTCAATGTAACGTGACCGACGCCGACTCCCGCCACGTCCGTGATGGCATTGAATTTCCCGGGGAGGAGCACCCCGATGTCGATCCCTATGTCTCTCGCCCTTGGCCTAGCCTTGTGTGTGATTCTCCTCGCCTCCCTTGGGGAGCCTGTCAAGATACACGCTTATGGATAACCAATGCCGAAGTCAAAACGATGCCCAGGCGCACTGTGAGCGCACTCCACGTGTATACCATTCAAACCGGACACAGTTTCTGAGTTCGAGCTTGGGTATCTATGAGAAGCCGCAACACCCTGGGAGCCCAGGCCTTGAAGAATCGCTCCGGACTTCGCCGCGGGACCTCGCCCTTGGTCACAAGAACTTTCCGGTCGTTGTTGCCGTCCCGGTGCCGGGACGGCTAGTGGCAGCCCACCATTTAGGCGGCGCGAAGGTTTTCTCACATCGCTACCATCATTATAGCAAAGACCGTTTGTATCGATTGGCAGTGGTGGGTGGGCTGGAGTGGGCTGGCCCGAGGCCCTGACATCACGGCCGTTTCGCCGCCGCAAGAATCGCTACGCGCCCCCGATCCCATTGCAGCCTGCTGCAAACCACACGCGACGGGACCACGGAACCAGTATGCTTCGTGTCGGGTGACCCGACTACCTAGGAGTGCGACTCTCAAACCGAGCGGGACCGCCACGCGGTTCCTGACACGTACTGGCAGCGGTCTGCCCTTGATAGCACAGCTTGGTTGTGGTAGTATTGTAGTGTGTCGCACGGGCGTCCGCGCGCTATCACGCGAATTGTATAGCACGATTCTTGAGGTGGGCCATTAGCTCAGGTGGTAGAGCACCGGACTTTTAATCCGGGTGTCCCGGGTTCGAGTCCCGGATGGCTCACCAGCTGTTTTGAGGTTTCGATATTGCGAACCAGCACGCGTCCCTCTCGACGGCAAAATGACAGCAAAAGCACCTGGAAACGTAAGGCCCCGGGCCCGGGCGATCGGTCCGGGGCTTCTCGTTCTGCCAGGTCGCTCTCACGCGGGCTCGCCTTCTTTCCGGGTTGTGTTCATAGGCAGCATCGCGTCTTGTGGTGATGCTCCTTTCCCGTTCACCGGCGTCCCCTCGTTTACCGGCGTCCCCGGCCTCTTTTCGTTTCTGCCCGTTTCTGCCCAGGGTTAGGCCGCCTCATAACGCCCCTCGTAGACCAAATTCTCCGGTAGAACCGGGCCTCCAGGCGTCGCCTTCATTCCGCACCCACTACAAAAGGCCGGTGCGCTCCTGCCCCCCGTCGTGAATTCCTCAACGTACGTGACACACCAGCACGCTTTACACCGCCACGCTACAATAGGGCTTCCCCTGTGAATGCTCTTCCGCACCTCCACGGAGAGGCCGTCTCCGTATGCAGCGATGCTTTGGGGGGCCAGCCGGAGGAAGAGACTCCCGATGGCTTCGTGTGGCGCCGGAAGTTCAAGGCCCTCGAAGGCCATAACGTAGACGAGACCTTTGTCTTCCGTCTGCTCACAGTGCTGAAGTGCGACCGAAATGTGAGACCTGATGTGGAGGGTAACCCTCCGAAGTTTTGGTCCGACGCCGAGCTGCACGAGTATTATTGCAGGCAGTTCCTCAGTGCGTGAGAGATCGCCGCAAGCAGCTTTCGCACGGGCGAGGCGGCCATGAGGACCGGTCTGGGGCAAGGCAGGCTCAGGCACGTCTCGGGTTGTAGGCTCACGCATTGATGCAAGGAGAGAAGGTTGGCGGGTCACAATGTAGAATGTAAGACATAGGAACGGAGAATTGCGCGGACGCAGTTCCGGTGATCAGCACTGTCCGATGAGAGAATCGCGGTTCCATTTCCCCGGGGGCGCTGAACTGGAATGCGGCCCGGCCTGGAGTAATCGGACATGATATGTGCAACTGACACAAACGAGATCATCCGGCCGAAACCCTTTGTGAAATGGGCGGGGGGCAAAGGACAGCTGGTGGAGCAGTTGGCTGCTCACATGCCCGAGACGTATTCAGCGTACCATGAGCCTTTTGTCGGCGGAGGAGCACTGTTCTTTTACGTGTGTCCGAAGGGGGCTCACCTATCTGATCTCAACGAAGAACTGATAAACGCGTTCCTCGTCGTCAAGAGCGACTGCGACAACCTGCTACGAAGCCTCAAGAGACATGAGAACACCGCCGAGTACTACTATCGAATCCGCGCGCTCGACCCAGAGAGCTTAGACCCGGTGGAAAGAGCATCAAGGTTCATCTATCTCAACAAGACGTGCTACAATGGCCTGTACAGGGTCAATAAGCAGGGCAGATTCAATGTTCCTTTTGGCCGCTACAAGAATCCCGTATACGCGGATGAATGCCAGTTGCGTTTGGCAAGCAAAGCGCTCCAAGATGCGGACGTGCGGGTCGCAGATTTCGAGATAGTGCTTGACCAGGCCAAGCCAGGAGACTTCGTGTACTTCGATCCTCCGTATCAGCCGATTAGCGATACATCGAACTTCACCAGCTACACTGCTGGCGCGTTCGATGAGGGGGAGCAGAGGCGCCTCGCAGCTGTGTTCCGGGAGCTCGACAGAAAGGGTTGCTACGTAATGCTTAGTAATTCGGATTCCCCTCTCATCCATGATCTTTACAGCGGATTTCGAATCAAAACGCTGATGGCGAAGCGTTACATCAACTGCAAGGGCGACAGACGGGGCGCCATCCCGGAAGCCTTGGTGTTGAATTACTAGGTCAGGGGGGACGCCGGATGTCGAGTTCCATTTCGCCCCAATGGCGAAATCGGGTTCCAGTTGAGCGCGCGTAACGGCGTGGCCCGGCCTCTTGGGTCGCCCGGTGTCACTCTTGACAGTCCAAGTTGTACAGTGAATCTAGGGTCTCAATCACGCACGGAATGAGTGACCCCTAATATGGAGAACCGTCTTCCTAACCTCACCCCGGATCTTCATCAGTGTTCCTGCGGATGGACAATGACCTTGATGGCGTTATCAATCCGCTTCGTATACGTCTCAAAAGCCTGGTTAATGTCCTTAAGCGCAAACTGATGGGTAATCAATGGCCTGAGATCTATCTTCCTCTGAGCGGCCATGGAGAGGGCCCGTCTCACGTTACGGCGCCCTTCGCCCCGCACGGTATACAAGTTGATGTTGCGGACGACGGCCTTGGAGATGTTCACGGTAACCGGGCCCTTGTAGAAGGCCACCATGACGATGGCGCCTCCAGGCCTGGCTAGGTCGAGTGCAGACTCGAGCGACGAGGAGACCCCGGCTGCGTCAAAAACGACGTCGGCGCCCACCCCGTGAGTAAGTTCCTTAACCACTTCGACCGGGTCCTCCCCATCGTTGATGTTCACGGTGTAATCGGCACCCATTTGCTTACCTAGTTCAAGACGACCCTTACGGGTGCCTGTAAGGATCACCTTTTCCGCACCGAGGGCTTTGGCTGCCTGAACAAGGGCTAGGCCAATCGGTCCCGGACCAATGACGGCCACGGTATCGCCGGCAATGTAGCCCCCCATGGCGTCGATAGCGTAGAAGGCCGAACCGGCCGTGGTAATCAAAGCAGCCTCTTCAAACGAGATCTCATCTGGGATTTTGTAGAGGGTGTTCACGTGGTTTACTGCGTACTCGGCAAACCCGCCGTTAGCGGTCATCCCGTTGGCAGCGTGTCCTTTCTTCCGGTTGCCGAAATTCAAACAGGCGGTGTACTTTCCCATGATGCAGTTGTGACAGCGTCCACACCCCTTGTGGACTTCCACCGCGACTCTGTCTCCGACCCTGAATTCATCCACAGTCGAGCCGACCTGCGCCACCACACCGGCGTACTCATGGCCCATTATGAAAGGCATGGGCGGCTCTCCAGGCATGCCGTGGTCCCTTATCTCAACGTCGGTGCCACATATCCCGCAGGCCTGCACCCGAAGCAACACCTCATCAGGACCCGGAGCCGGGACATCAGTCTCCAGGACTTCAATCCGTCCGCGCGCAACCAAGTGAGCTGCGAGCATCTTCTTAGGGATATCCATCTGTCTTCCCTCTCATGTCTCATCTTTTCTTGAGATGCCGCCATTTCTCGAGCTGCAACACCTCGGGATTGGCGATCTTATCCGGTTCGTAGCCGTTGAAGAGATCGATCACCCGTCTTACGGCCTCGGTGGCCATCCTGACCACACACTCCTCGGTGAGGGCGGCAGTGTGCGGAGTGAGGATCACATTGTCCATTTCGAGCAAGGGGTTGCCGGCTTCGACAGGCTCGTTTTCGAAGACGTCGAGCGCAGCCCCGCTGATGACTCCTTCTCTCAACGCCCTCACAAGGTCCCGCTCATTTACGACCCCCCCGCGGGACACGTTTACAATATAAGCTTGCGGCTTCATCAAGCGCAGTTGATCCCATGCGATCATGTTCCTGGTATGCTCGTTTAGGGGGACATGAACGGAAACCACGTCGGAAGTCCTCAGCAGCTCGTCCAAGCTCACAAAGTCAACCATGTCGCTGAAGCCAGCCTTGACTGCCTCGGGCAGAAGAGGATCATATGCCAACAGCCTAGTCTGCGATAGAGGATGGAAATAGCCGGCTAGGATCTGGCCAATTCTCCCGAACCCTACAATCCCCAGCCGCTTTCCTAGAACGTCACGGGGGTAGTTCTTGAACCGTATCTTGAAATTGCCCTTTCTTATCTCTCGGTCCATCAAGAAAAGATGCTTCAGCAGAGCGAGTATCATGGAAAGGGTGTGTTCAGCCACGGTACTGGCATTCACACCAAGGCTCGATGTAACAATGACGCCCTTTTCCGTGGCAGCCTTCAGGTCGACGTTATCCACCCCGCCGCCCGTTCTAGATATGGTCCATAGGTCGTCGCTCAATGCCAACAGATCCCTGCTGAGGAAGATCCCTGTCCGAAGGACTATCGCCCTGGCGTCCTTCATAAGCGGGGCTACAGTAGCCGGGCTCGCGTCTGGCGCCACGACTACCTCAAGCCCTTCATTCTCCAGCATCTGCCGCGCCTCTTCCTCGATCGGCTGGGGAAGAAGCACGTAGCCCTTCTTTCGATCCATCGCCCATCCCTCTTACGGATTACTGATTGGCAATATGGGCCTCGTCGCGCCCTCAAACCCTCAAGCCAGCCATGTCCGAGCCGACAGCCTCTGATTGAAGACGCGCCGTAACCCGGAGACCAACACCCCTCAATGCGAGCTTGGCCTACGCCGGCCGGCCCGCGTGCCGCGCGTGTCGAAACGTACGTGGGGGGCTCCGCTCAGACGTTTCGGCGTGTGCCCCACTACTCTTTTGGGACGCCTCCGGCAAGATGCATCATCACCGATTCCTACTGCTACACCTGCTGTTGCCGTTGTCTCTCCCAGTTGCCCAATGAATCCCACTCTTTCGCTGGGCTACCGGAGGTGTCCCAAAGCCTTATCACCCGGAGGATGTGCAAACCCATGCCGAGACAAGATCCGCGCCATCCGCGTCGGGATTGACACCGCCATCGAATCGGGCACACTCTCAGAACCTGAGGCCTTTACCTCAGATAGCGCCCACCGCATACGTCCAGGGTAATGCCTGTAATGTAGCTAGCCTCGTCTGACGCCAGGAATACTACGGCATTACCGATCTCTTCAGGAGTACTCAATCGCCTCAGCGGTATCTGCGAGACGATTCTGTCTCTCTCCTCTTCAGGCTTGTCGTCCCAAAGCGACTTGACCCGTTCACCGGTGAGCGTCACCGTGGGAGCAACCGCGTTTACCCTGATGCCCACTGGGCCCCAGTCATACGCAAGTTGACGAGTCAGCCCTTCCACGCCTGCCTTAGCAGCCGTGTACTGAACACCGGCTAACGATGCTCGCCAGTGACCAGCCAGCGCCGCCATATTCACGATGGCGCCTTTGCCCGCTTTCGCCATGATGGGGATCGCACACTGGCAGGTAAAGAATGTCCCCTTCAGGTTCACGTTTAGCACGAGGTCCCAGTGCTTCTCTTCGATCTCCTCGAGTTTGTATGGGGTGTGCAGGGCGCCGCCCGCGTTATTGACCAGGATATCGATCGTGCCCCACTTACGGCAGAGCTCTTCGATCATTGCCTGGACCTCTGGCTTCTTGGTTACATCCGCCTTTTTCCCCACAACCCGGCCGGGGAAGTCCTTGCCGAGCTCCTCCACAGCGCGATCAATACCCTCTTGGTTGATGTCGTTGATCATGACCTTGGCGCCCTCTCTTAATAGGCAGCGGGCAATGGCATACCCCATCCCCTGTGCAGAGCCCGTGACCAGCGCCACTCGATCCTGCAGTCTTCCCATGTCGCACGCCCCTCGAATTCCGCGTAATTCCGCGTTATGGTTGTCGTTTAGGCTCTATTGGTGAACAGCCTCTTCTCAAGCGGGACAACGATGTTGAACTTCTTAACCTCTTCCAAGAACTTGGCCAGAGCTTGCCCGGCGATCTCAAAGTATTTCTCGCCTTTCTCTTTGCTGGCTCTTAACGGATTTCCAATGGTGGCCGTGTCCGAATACTCGTGGTGCTCCATTGGAACCCAGATGTTTTCCGCCCCCATGAAAGTTACGAAGCCCGACCCGTCACGCTTGCTGAAGGCACTGCCCATCCACCGCGGGGCATGGGCTCGATCCGGCTTCGCCTTGCTCATGTCGACGGTGCCTTCGTCTGCCGCCCAGGCGGTACTAGTCTCGATTTCCCCGGCATGCCAACCCGGCGTTTCCTCCGGCGGTCCGTCAACGATGTCCGCTATGAGGGAGTACGTTCTCTCGGTTGGGGTCTTGTACCAGCATATGAAGCACCCTGTCTCGTATCTAATCCTCCTCAGCACGTCATCGATAACCTTCGAGTTGCTACCATGATGGCTCACGAACACTATCTTGTTGAAACCATGATAGATCATGCTCATGGCCAGGTCGTAGACGACGCGCCGGTAGGTGTCTCCTGAGAAAGTGAGCGTTCCCGTTCCCTGATTGACCTCGCCCATATGGTGGGGGGAATAACCGACCGGGATCAGCGGGGTGTAGCACGTCTTCGCTATCCGAGCGGCTCTCTCCACGACTCCCATCGTCGTCAGGCTGTCCGTTCCCAGCGGGCAATGGGCGCCGTGTTTTTCGGTCGACCCCATGGGAATCATGATGACGTCATTGTGCTTCAAGTATTCAGCTACCTCGTCGTAGCCCTTTTCGTAGATGTTCCAGGTCTCCTTGCGCGGCATTGTCCATTTCCTCCCTCTTGCACTGCGTACTGCCTAATGTCTCGCGTCCTCATATGAACTAGATGAACCCAAGCTCTCTGATGTTTGCTTCCAAGGTGCGTTTCTGTTCCGGCGTCAACGGCCTCAACGGGTGCCTGGGGTCTCCACCGACATAACCAGCCAGCTCCATAGCGCTCTTGACTGCGGCGACGCCGCCGAAGCCGGATACCCTCTTGTTCAACTCGACGATTCTCTCGTTGAGCCTCTTGGCCTCGTCGAGTTTCCCTTCCTTGAAAGCGTTATACAGCTTGACGCACTCCTCGGGGAAAACATTGGCCAGGGAAAGGACCCCGCCTACGCCGCCCTCAAGCAGCAAATCCAGGAAGAACCCGGCTGATCCGGCCAAGACGTAGAACTCCTTCCCCCTCGCCGCCTGGATGTAGCTCTTGAAATTCCCTTTGGAGCTGTCCTTCATCCCCACTACGTTGGGGTGTTCGGCCACTATCCGGACCACCTCAGGGCTTATCAAGACATCAGCGGCCACTGACGGGTTGTTGTATAGCAGAACCGGGACGGGAGACGCGTCCGCGACCCTGATTATGTAGTCCACCAGTGCGTCATCGGTAAGATGTTTCCGGAAGAAATGAGGCATCAGCAAGCTGACCATAGAGGCACCGAGTTTGGCCGCCTCCAGGGTGATGTCGATCGTCTCTTTTGTGCTCTCGGCGCTCGTTCCCGCCATGATCACTTTATCGTCAGCGGCGTTGTCGATCACTGTCTTCAGGACAGACAGCCTTTCCTCGACCGAAAGGGATCTGAACTCGCCGTTGGTCCCCAGGACAAAATACCCCCTGAGGCCGGTCTCGTTCATTCTCTTGACGTTCTTAACTATCCCCTCATACAGGATCTCATCATTCTTGAAGGGGGTGACCATCGGGGTGAAAACGCCAGATAGCTTCTCCTTAACCGTGCTGTTCATTGTGTGCACCTTCCTGCTTTGACATCATCCTGTTCCGACATCATCTCGAGAAAACTGTCTACGACTAGGTCGATAAACTGAGGGTCGTTAATGTGGGCATTCACCTCCTCCACAGGAATGGAGGGGGAAATCCGCTCTTTGAAGGTCTCTATGAACACCAGATTGCCTTGTGGATCCCACAACTCCTCTCCCTCACGGTTCGGGTAGGAGAAGCCCTTGAGCGGCAAAAAGACTTTCACCGGGCCTTGAGCCCTGTTGATTTTGTCTGCCAATAACTTTGCAACTTCGCTCAGTTCTTCATGGGAAAGCCGCACGAGGGTCAGCGTCGGATTATGTACGATGTACTTTCTTCGCCTCATCTCCGGAGTCAGGGAATCCAGCGGACCCTGGACAGTGTACTCAATGCTCCCTGGAGCGATGACCTGAGGCAAACCGGCCTGAGACGCTGACTCCAACCGATACTCCTTGATCGCCCCGTGGAGTCCTCCGACCAGCCTATCCGCCAACTCATGCAGGTTTATATCCAATACTCCGGCGAAATACCCCTCTTGGATCAGATCCTCCATTGCTATGCCTCCGGTCCCGTTCTGGTGAAAGGCCACGACCTCGAAACCTTTCTCTTCCAGAAGGGCTTTGGCCCGCAAGGCCCCCGGCGTCGTGGTCCCCAGCATCGACATGGCGACGACTTTTCCGCGTTGCTCTCGTCCGCCCTGATTCATGGCGCTCCTAACCATTCCGCAAATGGCGCCGGCCGCGTTCCTGAACACCCGAGTGGTGAGAGCGTTCACACCTTGCACGTCGACCACCGAATGCATGATGGCCACGTCCTTGGTCCCGACGAACGGTCCGAAAGTCGCGGTGCCGCAAGCCACAGTGGAGACCATCAGTTTGGGCACCCCGAACGGGAGGCTCTGCATCACAGCCGTAGCGATGTTGGTGCCCTGGGAGCCGCCAATCCCGATCACTCCCGCGAAGCTCCCCTCGGCGTACCGCTGTTGGGCGACCTTCGCGGCCCCTTTGATCATCACCTCAATGCACTTGCCCTTGTTTCCGGTTGCCAAGAGCTCGTTGATCGGCATGCCACCTGCGATCGCCACTTCTTCTCGCGAAATGTCGGGCTTGACTCTCCTGGGAGCCGCGAGAATGCCGGTATCCATTATGAGCGTGCTGAACCCGTTTTCCTCGATGGCCCTCCTCAGGTAGTCGGCCTCTGTCTCCTTCGTATCCAAAGTCGCGATTATAAGAATCGTTGGGACCATTGCAGTTACGCGTGGCCTCCTTAGTCTGCCCAAACACTTAGTACGGAGGTGACTTTGAATACCTGCAGACTCATGTGCGCCTTCTCGCGCGATCGGCAAATAGCAAATAGTCTGTAGTGAAAAGACCAAAGAATCGGCGGAATCACCCTTGCTGCCTTGCTGTCTGACACCTAGTACGAAAAATATATAAGGCCTTCTTCTCGTATTCTGTTTGCTCTGCTTTGCTCAGCCCGAGCCGACATTGGCTTGACTCGATGTGCGCCCCTAACCTGTACATCTACACTCGCGGGCCCGATGAGATTCTATGCCCATTCGTAACCCAGCAAACACATCATAAGCCAAACATGCCAACCTGTCAAGCTGTCAGGCTGCCTTACCGGCTCCCCCTTACACCGTGGGATTTTTCCCAGCGTGGGTCCGAATACTGCTGGATACTATTCGAGGTCGCCCCCGCAGCGATGTCGACGGCCGCGATTCTCTATCCGGGTCATGACCCCGATGCCGTCGGACGGACGTCTTCTGCCCGCGAACCGGCGGGATGTCCGCCTGTCCCGTCGTCGGCGAGCGCCTCGTCTTCTGAGGACCCATGGCCATCCTCGGCCTCTGCCTCTGCGGTTTCATAGTATCCTGTAAACTTCTGTTTGGCAGCCTGGAGGTGATTGAGCATGCTCTTGCGGGCTGCCGCAGAGTCCCCCTCCAGGATCGCCCTATAGATGGCCTCATGATCATCATACGATTTGCCAAACAGCCTCTTTACCGACGAACGATCATCCGCTGCTTCGGCCAGCTTGATGGCGTTATAATACGGTTGACCCAGCTTCAACAAGGCTTCCTTGATGAATTGGATGAACAGACGGTTGTCTGACGCCTTGGCCAAAGCAAGGTGGAACTCGTAATCAGCCTCAATGAACTCATCCACCGACTTGACATCCTTGCATTTCCTCAGGGAGCTCTCGATCTCCCGCAGTGAAGAACTGGTGCGCCTCTTGGCCGCCAGGTAGCAGACCTCACCCTCGATAGCCCTTCTAGCCTCCAGCGCTTCGAGAAAGGTCATGCGGCTCCTGATCGTATCGATGATGCCCTCTAATTGGTAATTTACAGCTGGCTTCTTCACGAAATTGCCCTTGCCCGGGACGGACTCCAGTAACCCCAAAACCTTAAGCCCGCTCAAGGCCTCTCTGATCGTCGCACGGCTAGTGCCCAAGCTCTTGGCGAGGCTCGCCTCTGACGGGAGGCAGCTCCCGGGTTTCAGCTTGTCGGTACGAATCATCTCGACGAATTGCTCGATGATCTGCGTCGACGTGCTCACGGTTTCAACAGGTTTTAAACCAAGACTTGTCATTCTGTTCACCTGCATGGTGTGTTTATGAATTCTATGAGGGATAAGGCCGCTTTTCGGTCCGTTTTTCGGCCTCTGTCACAAGTCTCCTGCCCGAACCGCCGTGTCTCGCCAGCTGAGAACCGCACCGTATCTGCCCCGGTCTCGGAGTCGGGCTCACCACGATTGCCGGTCCCCTGCCGCGTTGCGCCTGCGGAGCCAGGTGGTGTTTTGGCGCTTCTCTCGGGCTGCATACCCGCGCGATGCAGCCAACAAACAGGCGATCGGCGTCGGAGATCGCTTCTAAAGCGTCCACGAGTGGGCCGAAGGAACAAACTGCTCTTCGACCGCGGCAATTCATTATAGTTCTTCGCTCCCGTGCGCGACAATCCTTCTTCATCCAGTAATAACCGCTCGAACCTCCTGCCCGAACGGGAGCCAAAGGTTTGTTCGGGATCCGGTGCCACGTCCCGTCACATGCGGACACGGTCACAGGGCGCGTGCACTCTCGTGAATGCTGGCGTAGACTCCGGGAAGCGCGCTGCACCCCGTCGCACAGCTGGGGCGCCCAGGGGGTGCCTGCTTCTGAATCCGCCGACAACGATGAACACGCCGACCTCAGGCCTCCTATGGTTTTTGTTGCGAACCCCGAACGCAAGGAAGGTGGTACGGCAGGCGGTGCTGAGGGTAGCGGCCTTCGACACCAGGATTTCCATGGCCGACGTGCGCTCGCGTCTCCTCAAGATGATGGTGAGGCTGTTCGGCTACGCTGCCAAGCCAATAGCCGACGGACTCCAGAAAAAGGGAGGCGCCCTGGCGGCTCCGCCCGAAGGCTTCTTTGTGGAGGCCACCAAGGGCCCGCTGAAGCATGGTGAGATTGAACGAGCAACAGCGTGGGCAAGGAATCTCTTGAAGACCTAGTGACTTCACAAGACGTCGCGATTGGGAGGCAAGGGTCTGGGTGAAAACAAAGAGACGCACGACACCCCTCGCGATTCTGGCGATGCTGATCGCTGGAGCCTGCATCGCGGCGGCGGGCCCGTTCATAACAGGCGCCGCAGGCCCAATAGCCGCTTACCCGCCCAACAAGAACAAGGGGAGGAAGCGCAAACAAGGCAAGCAAGAGCCTCCTCCCCCGAACCGGTGCGGTTCGCCCGGCACTCACCGAGCAAGATCTTCTGGGTGGATTGTGTAGGTCGGCGGCATAGTCGGGGTCCAGAACATGTTCGGCGGCACGGGATAGACGGAGAAGCCGCCCTGCGCCGTAAGTTCCAGGTTGGCCAGGAGCTTGTCCCGGACCAGAGGATACGGAGCAACAAATACAAGCTCGCTGTTTTGAGTGCCGCCGAAGATCCTGTCACCCGCGCATGGGAATCCGACTACGGGCTTGCCAGTTGCTACCGCGAAACCGATGGACGAACAGAGCGCCGCCTCGGCGACGGTGTCCGCGGTGACCTTCTCCCCGGTCTCGTAGGTGCACGCGTGGATAAGCCTCATGATTTGGGCCGGATTCGCATAAATGACGACAACATCGGGGTCTGCCTGGAGATTGTCGAGGGCGCCGACCAGGATCCCGTCGAACTTCTTGCCAGTGTCTCCAAGCTTGAACGTGTTCGCCATGAAAGCCTTGCCCGCCGCCAGATCCTTCACATATGGGCCAACGGCTGCTTTGCCCGACGCGATAGCCTCAGGCGTCCTTATGAGGCCGACGCAAGCCGCTCCCATGGAGCACACCATCATCTCTGGCACCCCGGTGTTCACTTTCCCTTGGCACCTAGCCATCGACACCAGCTGGCACACGTTCAGTTTGAAGTTCAGGGGTTTCCGAGGCAGCTCCTCCTTGCTCTTGTAGAGTTTTACGCCGACAGGTCGCGTGTCAAGTCTTAGGATCCTCTCTAGTTTATCTGAGACTTCTCTGCATACCATTCACAAGTCCCCCTCTCCCCGTTCTCTTCTCGTCGTTACGACGAATCACAAACGCGCACGCAGATGAGGGTCAGCACGATCTGCTTTTCAGGCCTATAGTGATACCGAGCAATCTCGCGTGCTCGTGAATGCCGATTCCACGCCCGTGCATTATCGTGCCGCCTTCGGCCCCGGCCCTCTTTGAGGACTCCACCACCTTCTCGGCATCGCCCTTGTTGACTATCGTCACGATCAAATCATACAACACTTCGCCCTCGCCCGCCATCTTAACTTCTCCCATGCTCTCAGTGCCGGTGGACCCCCACCGGGCCGGGCGGCGGGGCTGACCCTGTAGACCGGGGTCACCCGCACGGAGGAAATCCCAAGCCCCATGGCGAAAATGCGCGATCAGGACGGGACGTCCTTCGAAATGGCCTCTCCGGAGATTGAGCGGATTCGTCGACCGGCCGCGCGCCGCACGCAAGCCAAGGCCAGGCCTCCCGGCTGTCCCGGCATGACGTCTAGTCCCACATCCCATCCATCTCTTCGTCGCTCACGTCGAAGGTCGTGCCTGTGGCGGGGTTTGGTTCCTCGACAAAGTGCTCTGGCAGCCTGTCGTGCACGCTCGTGAAACCCGCCCGCCGGTTGAACTCCCTCTCTGCCATGATCGTCTGTCTTGCGAGAGCGCGGATGGTCTCGGCGGAACAGGGAACACCAAGCCGGGCCGAAACGAGATCGCCGAGCAGGTCTATCCGGTCCCTGACCGCCGGGCCGACGAACATGCACACCCCCAGCATGTCGTATATCGCGGCCGATAGCTGAGCGTTCCTCGACGCCTCAACCTGACCTGCCGGGCTATGATGATCTATCTGCACGCGCACGGTATTCCCGGCAGTATGGTCGGCGCCCATCGGGGATGTGGCGAACGTCACCCCCAGCCCTTTGAGCCCCCGCGGGTCGTAGGCCGCCATGACCTGGCCTTTCACCGCCGGCACGCGCCTCACCCCCAGGACCCTTGCGGTCAGCGCACCGCCATGGCCTATCACCCTTCCAAGCACCGTGCCCTTGCCTATCTCACGTATGAGCTCAAGGGCGCCCGCGGCGTCTCCAAAGCGGACGAGACCCGCCTCCATCGCCACACCCACGGCTCCACCGACATCGATGGTGTCAACGCCGAGGTCGTTACACAACCGGTTCATCTCACCGATCGCATCGAGGTCGTCGATGCCGCAGTTCGAGCCGAGCAAGCCGATGGTCTCATACTCAAGAGGGCTCACGAGATCGCTGCCGTCCGCTCTCGGCACCCGGTTTGAGCACCCTATGGGACACCCGGGCATGCAGAAGTGAGTGGCCAGCCCGCCTCTTGCCAGGATGAGCTCGCGGAGAGCTTCCGCAGAGATGCGGTCCGCGCCCTCAAAACGCCCGGTGCTGAAGTTGCGCGTGGGCAGTCCGCCGAGGGCGTTGGTGGTCGTCACTAGGGCAGCGGTGCCCCAGTTGCGGTAAACCTCCGCGGTCTGAGGAGTGTCCCTGATCAATTGGATGACAGCCCTGGCGGCCTCGAGGAACTTCTTCTTGTCCCGGATCTCCGGAGCACGGGTGCCGGAATCGTCGATCACCACGGCCTTGATGCCTTTGGACCCCATGAGCGCCCCCATGCCCCCGCGGCCACAGTACCTTCCGGGCTCCCCGTCTAGGTCGGTGATGGCTATCCCCGCAGCTGTGAGCTCCATCTCGCCAGCCGGGCCGATGACCATGACTCCGACTCGCTTCCCGTACCTTTCCTGAAGCCGTGCAGCAGTCTCGTACACGCCAAGGCCCGCAAGATCGGGGCAGGGAACGAGCTCCACCGTGTCCTTCGCGAGGACGAGAGTAAACAGCCCTCGCGCGTCATCCGGTTTGTTCTCGAGGATGAGTGCTTTTACACCGAGCCGGGCGAGCTTGTGGCCGACAACCCCGCCCGCGTTGCTCTCCTTGATCCCTCCGGTAAGGGGGCTCTTGCCGCCCACCGAGATCCTGCCAGCGCACGGTGCCGGCGTGCCGCCCAAGACCCCTGGCACGATGAGGAGCTTGTTGTGACGGCCGAGGGGATCGCAGCCGGGTTTCACCTCGTCGAGCACAACGCGCGCTATGAGGCCACGTCCTCCCAGCATTGCGAGGGACTCCCCCGCTACGGCGCGCGTCACGCGCCGGGCCGGCATATCGATCCTGAGAACGTACGTGTCCATGTGCAAGTCCACGCCTCCTTGGAGCCGAACGTGCCCTCGACAAGGCGCTCGAGGCGCCTCGAGGCGCAAGGGGCTCCCAGTCCGAACGGACGGCTCCCACTTCTAACTTCCGGTAGCACCCTTGCAAGTTACGTGCCTATGGAGCTGCGCGACACGCGGCCCCACCCCAACAAGAAGAAGGATGGCTGCCCCCCGTGCCGAAGTGTTTCTATTGTGAGGAAGGCCCGAAAAGCAATGGCAGGCGGCGGTTCCCTTGCTCGAGTTTCGAAGCCGAGACAACATCGGGGGTGACATCAATGGCGGACGCCATCGTCCGAAACCCGTCCGGTGCCTTTGACTTCGCGATGCAGCCTGATACTCCTCCTTCTGAGAGAGACTTCGCGCGGCTGGAGGCGGCATGGCGCACCTTCGTGCAGACGGGGGAGATCGACTCGACCGTCGTGAGACCCGTGATCGCCGAATCGTGGAAGAGATGCCGGGCTCTCGGGCTCGACCCCCAAGACACAAGATGTTTCGACCTCGCGGATGAAAACGAGGTGCGCGCGCGTATATCCGCCAACGAGCAGCTGATCTCCACGGCCTGGTCCTTCATGAGCACGCTTTACAAGCTCGTGGCCGGTTCGGGATTCCGTGTGGACATAACGGACGGCGAAGGGTTTCTGCTCAGAAGCATCGGGGACGATCAGGTCCTCCAAGAGACGAGCCGTGTGCGCCTCGCGCCCGGTGCGAGCCGACACGAGTCACGCGCCGGCACATGCGCCATTGGCCTCGCGCTCATGCTGGATGAGCCTGTTCAGGTAGTTGGGGCCGAGCACTATAACGTCCACATTCACTGGGTCACTTGCTCCGCGGCGCCCATCCATGATCACACCGGGAAGATAGTCGGCGTGCTGAACATGACCGGCAGGAGGGAGCTCGTGCACAAGCACACCATCGGGATCGTCGCCAGCATGTCGGAGGCCATCGAACGCGAGCTCGCCCTGGAGCGCTCCCTCCACGAGATCCGCACGCTGAACCGGTTTCTCGGCACCGTGTTCGATTCCATAAGGGACGGCCTCGTGGCAGTATCGTCGGACGGCACCATCATGCGTGTGAACGAAGCCGCGTTGCGCATCTTCGGCATAGAGCGGGAGGACGCCCTGGGCAGGCCCATCGATGCAGCATTCGGGCTTTTTCCCTCGGTCGTCCAGATTCTCAAACAATCCAAGCACCGCGAGTTCAAGGAACACGAGATCTCAATACGAACCGGGCACGGCACCACGAGGTGCCTTGCAACCATCCGCACGCTCCGCAACGCAAGCGGGGATTCCATCGGCACCCTCGCGGTTTTCGACAAGATGGAGCGCGTGAGAAGCCTCGTTCGTAGGATGGTCGGGGCGCAGGCCAGGTTCACGTTCGACGACATCGTCGGGGAGAGCCCCTCTCTTCAAGAGGCTGTGAGGCTGGCGAAAGCCGCCTCGCGTACAGACTCGCGCGTATTGCTCTGCGGAGAGAGCGGCACGGGGAAGGACCTCTTCGCCCAGGCGATCCACAACGCAAGCGCTAGGAAGGACGGCCCGTTCGTGGCCATAAACTGCGGGGCTGTGCCAACCGAGCTTATCGAGAGCGAGCTGTTCGGGTACGAGGAAGGCGCCTTCACCGGTGCGCGGCGTGGAGGAAAGCCGGGCAAGTTCGAGCTGGCCGAAGGAGGCACGCTTTTCCTGGACGAGGTAGAGAGCATGCCCCTGGAGATGCAAGTAAAGCTCCTTCGCGCGCTGGCGGACGACCAAGTGATGAGAATAGGTGGCACGGAGATGATTCCGATAAACGTGCGGATAATCGGCGCGACCAATCGCAACCTTGCCGACGAGGTCCGGGCTGGTAGGTTCAGAGAGGACCTGTACTATCGCTTGAATGTGGTGAACGTCTCTATACCACCCCTTCGACAAAGGCGTGAGGATATACCTTTGCTCGTGCGTCACTTTCTTGATCGCCACGGCTTCGGCGCGTCTTGCGGGCCGCATGCCCGCGGCGGGACAGATCCAAAGTTCGCGATAAGCCCTGACGCGCTGGAGGCCTTAAAGAAGTATGAGTTCCCGGGGAATGTGCGCGAGCTTCAAAACGTGCTGGAGAGAGCGGCAATAGCCGCCATAGAGAAGCAAGGGGACCGGCCTACCGATGAGGACGTCATTGTCATCACCTCGGACTGCCTGCCGAAGGACGTGTTCGCGGGCGGGGAGCTGCTCCCGCTCCCGGGGCACGCATCACCACGGGCACTGACCGGGCCGTCGGCGCACGCGACGCCTGCGGCTGCGGCGCTCCCGGTTTCGCGGCCTCCGACTTCGCCGGCCCCATCCGCGGCATGGGCGGCGGTGGCGCCGCCGGCGTCCGCTGGGCCCGTCGGGCCCGCCGCTAGGCCCGCGGAGCCCTCGGAGCCCCCGGAGGTCGCTCAGCTCGCTGAGCTCGCGGAGCGCCCGATTTCCCCGATCCCCGGCGGCGGCCGTGCAGAACCCATAGAGAGTATGCAGAGCATTGAACGCGACGCCATCCTCAAGGCCCTGGCCTATTGCAGCGGAAACGTCTCGAGGGCCGCCGCGACGCTCGGCATCGGCCGGAGCACTCTTCACAGGAAGCTCAAGAAGTACAACATAGTCCCGAATCGGCACAGTGTGCCACGTGGTGCTTCATAATGATACACATCATCAGAATCGGAGGAGTTGGTATCGGGCCGCTGACCGCAGGGACCCGGTCCTGGCGAAGCGTGGCCGCGCTTGGGGTGCCGACTCCGAGTGCGATACCGGAGGCCTTTCACCGCGCGTTTGCTCTGTGGAGCTCACTGCCGCTCGTAATGGTCCGCCGAGAACTGAGAGTCGTAACCGGCCCGCTGTCGCCGTTCATAGTCGTCAGAACGCTAAGGTAAGAGGCATCCCGCAGCCGCAGCGTCCCGTCGTGAATGCTGCGGTAAACGTGGCACAGCACTTGCATGTTTCGTGGTGGCGGCGAGGTGGGTTGAAGTGGAGCAATGCGCACATCTTTCCCTCACGCAACTGCCTGATGTCGCTAGACGGGTCCGTCACCACATCCTCTCGATGATCCACACGTCCGGAGCCGGCCACCCAGGCGGCTCTCTCTCATGCGTCGAGATCCTTGTTACCCTGTACTTCCGCGAGATGAGAATATCGCCCGGGAACCCTCATTGGCCCGAGCGCGACCGCTTCGTACTATCAAAGGGGCACGCAAGCGCGGCCCTGTACAGCGTCCTGGCCGAGAGAGGATTCTTTCCCGTGGACGAACTCCGCACCTTCGACGCCATCGACAGCAGGCTCCAGGGTCACGTGGACATGACAAAGACGCCAGGGGTAGACATGTCCACTGGCTCGCTCGGTCAAGGGCTTTCGGCCGCCTGTGGAATGGCGCTCGGAGCGAAGGTCAGCCACAAAGACTTTCGCGTGTACTGCCTCCTCGGGGACGGCGAGACGCAGGAAGGCCAGGTGTGGGAAGCGGCTATGTTTGCCGGCAACAAAGGTCTCGACAATCTCACGGCCATCGTCGATTACAACAAGGTCCAGCTTTGTGGGCCTGTTGCCCAGGTGATGCCGCTCGAGCCCTATACTGAGAAATGGCGGTCTTTCGGTTGGTCGGTGGTGGAGGTGGATGGCCACGATTTCGAGCAGCTCACGAGCGGTTTTCGGCGCGCCCGGGAGACCGTCGGCGCGCCCACCGTGCTGGTGGCCCACACGGTGAAAGGCAAAGGCGTCTCGTTCATGGAAGGCCAGGCCAAATGGCATTCCAGGCCGATCGCCAAGGATGAATTCGAACGGGCACTTGGAGAGATCGGCTTCGTGCGGGGACAGGGCTCGTGCGGCCCAAGCCTGCTCAGCGGTGAAGTCGGAGGTGATGCACGATGAGCAGCGCCGTTTGCGAGTCCATCCGCGACGCGTTCGGCAGTGCCCTTGTCGAACTCGGGAGAAGCGACCCACGGGTCGTAGTACTGGATGCGGACCTCGCGGAACCGACCCGGACTAGCAGGTTTGGAAGGGAGTTTCCCGGACGGTTCATCGAGTGTGGGATCGCCGAGCAGAACATGGTGGGGGTGGCGGCAGGCCTCGCCACTACTGGATTTGTTCCTTTCGTCACAACGTTTTGCGTGTTCGCTAGCAAGCGGGTGTACGACCAGGTCAGTATCTCCGTGGCGTATCCGAGGCTCAACGTCAAAATGTGCGGCGCCTATACGGGCCTGTTCACGGGGAAGACCGGCGCGACGCATCAAGCCATCGAGGATCTGGCGCTCATGCGGGCGCTCCCAAACATGACCGTGATCGAGCCCGTTGACGCGAGGGAAGCAGCGCTTGCCACGAGGTACGCGGCGCAGATCCCGGGCCCCGTGTACCTCCGGATAGCGCGCGACGCCTACCCGGTGCTCCCCAGCCATATGGTGGGGCAGGCAGGCGCCTGGGGGGAAGGCGATGGCGACGCGAACGGTCGTCCACCGTTTATGAGGGCCAGGACCCTCGCGGATGGCCACGACGCGGCAATCATCGCGATGGGCACGATGGTTCACACCGCTCTAGCCGCACGCGAGGTGCTCCGTGAAAGAGGCGTGGTTGCAAGGGTTGTCGCGGTATCCTGCCTCAAACCGATCGATGAAGAGGGCATTGTCAAGGCCGCGACGGACACGGGAGCGGTCGTGACCGTCGAAAACCACAGCATTATCGGGGGTCTCGGTGGAGCGTGCGCGGAAGTGCTCGGCGAAAAGTACCCCGTTCCGCTGAAAAGGGTGGGCATCCGCGACGTGTTTGCCGAGTCAGGGGCAGATGCAGACCTCGCTCGCAAGTATCGGCTCACCGCCGATGACGTGGCCAAGGCCTGTCTAGAGGCCCTCGCTGCAAAAGAGAGCCGTGGTTGCGGTCGCAGTCGCGGCGCGGTGGCCGCGTCGACGACGGCGACGACGAGCTGAAGTCCGCTCATTGGGATGGGTTGTCGGTGATTGCACGAGGGGTGCCAGGATCCGGCCACTGGCCCGACGGGCCGGATCCTGGCGAAGCGTGCCCCGCTCCGCTTGGGGCGCCGTCCCGAGCGCAAACACCGGCGATCCGGCAACCGCCGGAAATAGGGTAAAGACTAACGCGCGCTCACTTAGGGGACGACACGAGGAGGTAGGAAATGTTCGTGCGGGAGGTGGTCGCAGCGTAGAACGCAAGAGCACACATGACATGGTGATGTCGCCAGTCTCACCGTGACGCGGTCGTCGGGTCAACACGTGAGGACGCCTGCTAATAGACGAGCGAGGAGGTTGCGAACGATGAGAAGGCTTCTGGGCATCTGCATACTCATTATGCTGGCTGTAGCTTTGTCCCCGCCGGTTACACGCGCCGCCCAGCCAACCTATACTCTCCGCTTCAACCATGTCCTGGGCCCGAACCATCCGTACCACGCGGGATTCCAGAAGTGGGCCCAGCGAGTGGCCGAACGGACCAAGGGCGACCTTCAGATCCTCGTGTTCCATAGCGCTGCGTTGGGCGTCGAAGAGGACATCCTGGAGCAAATCCGCCAGGGCGTTCCGGTAGGTCAGAATACCGACGCGGCCCGGATGGGCAACTACATTCCCGACATCGCCGTTCTGAACGCCCCCTACTTTGTGAACAGCATCGAGGATGTGGTCAAGCTCAGCCAGCTACCCACGGTCAAGAAGTGGATCGACGAGCTCGCGAAGAAGTACGGGTTCCAGGTGCTTTCGATCCAGTGGGTCCAGGGGTTCCGTCATTTCATGACCAATAAACCTATCCGGAAGCCCGAGGATCTGAAGGGCCTGCGAATAAGGACCGCCCCGGCCCCGATCTGGCAGGAGGGGGTCAGGGCTTTGGGTGCGACGCCTACCGCCATGGCCTTCGGCGAGATGTACACCGCCCTGCAGCAGGGTGCCATCGACGGGGTGGAACTGGTTTACGACAACATCATGGACGGAAGCCTGTACGAGGTTCTCAAGTATGTAGACGAGACCGGGCATTTCCTGCTCATCAACTTCATTGTAGTCAGCTCGGATTGGTTCAACAGGCTCCCCAAGGAGTATCAGAAGATACTCGTCGAGGAGTGCGACAGGGCGGGTCTCGAGACCTCCTACCTGATCCAGGAGAATACTGACAAGGTCAGGAAACAGGTTCAGGAGAAAGGTATGGTCATCATTAAGGACGTGGACATAAACGCCTTCAAGAAGGCCGGCGAGGCCGCATATCAAAAGATGAATCTCGTCGGAGTCAGGGACGCGATATACAAGGAGCTCGGCAAGTAGGGAAGAGGTCCGCGGAGCAAATGGCCGGTTGAACCGGCGACCGGCCCCCGGTCCGCGCCCCGTGCCGGTGGCGGGCCGGGGGCTCGGCATAACGGGAAACGTCCGGGCAGGACCCGGCCTTCGCCGAGGGGGGATGTGTGTGTCCAGAGTGAGACGAGTTTACGACGCCATTTGCCGGGCCGAGGAGGCCATTGCCGGAATTCTCCTCGTGGCGATCCTCGTCCTCATATTCGGGGCCGCGGTGGCCAGGGGTGTCGGGCGCCCGCTCGCCTGGGGGATGGACATGGCCACCTTTCTTTTTGCTTGGGCGGTCTTTTTCAGTGCCGACGCCGCCATGCGAGAAGACCGCCATGTTAGCGTAGACTTGTTCGTCAATCGGCTGCCGAAGAAGGTCCAGTTCTACATCAACATCCTGAACCACCTCATCATCGCCGCGTTCTTGATCTTTCTCATCGTATACGGGGTTTGGATGTCTTATCTGACGAGGTTCCGGACATTCCAGGGCATCCCGGGATTCAGTTACACCTGGGTCACGCTAAGCGTGCCTGTGGGCAGCGCGCTGCTTCTCATCACCACGGTACTCAAGATCGGACGAATCGTCGCAGACCATCGCCGCACGGCCGCCTCCGCAAGCTCCGGAGAGGACGACACCCGCGCTCTTGAGGCTTAGCGCTGCCTAAGGGGAGGGACACATATGACGTGGGTCTTGATCGTGTTTGTGGCATTACTCATTCTAGGGATGCCCGTGGTCTTTGCCATAGGCATTTCCGGATTCATCTTCTTTCTCCAGCAGCCGAGCCTGCCTCTCACAATGCCGGTGCAGCGTATCCTCTCCGAGACGCAGAATTTCGCGCTGCTCGCCATTCCCATGTTCATCTTCGCTGGCAACCTCATGAACGAGACCGGCATCACGAAACGGCTGGTCAAGTTCGCCACAACGTTGGCCGGACACATGTACGGTAGCCTCGCGCAGGTGAGCGTGGTGTTGAGCACGCTAATGGGCGGAGTGTGCGGCTCGGCCATCGCGGACGCCTCCATGGAAGCCCGCATCCTCGGCCCGACGATGACGAGCCGGGGCTACTCGCGGGCGTATTCGGCGGCCGTTCACGGCTTCACAGCGCTCATCACGATCGCCATCCCGCCCAGCATCGGCCTGGTGCTCTATGGGACCATCGGAGAGGTCTCCATCGGGCGCCTGCTCGCAGGCGGGATAGGACCGGGTCTTCTGATGTCGGTCTTTCTCGCCACCGCGGTGGCAATTACCGCCCGCCGCAGGAAATACATGCCCGAGAGGCCGAAAATGGCCCCCCTCGGCGAGATCCTGCCGACTTTCGCGCATACCCTATGGGCCATTCTCTTCCCGTTCCTGCTTCTGGTGACTCTCCGCTTCGGGCTGCTTGTCCCGTCGGAGGCCGGGGCCGCGGCGGCCGTGTACGCGATGGTGGTCGGGCTGGTCGCGTACCGCGAGATGACGTGGGAAGGGTTCAAGCGCGCGGTGAGGCTGACCATCATGGACGTCGGCATGGTGATGTTCCTCATCGCGCTTTCTTCGCTCATCAGCTACGCGATGACCTGGGAGATGGTGCCCCAGGCGCTCTCTCAGCTCTTACTGGGCATCAGCCGCAACCCGAAGATCATCATCGCCATCATCGCGCTTTTCCTGATTTTCCTCGGCATGTTCGTCGACTCCACCGTCATGATCCTGCTCCTCACGTCCATTCTCGTGCCTGTCATAAAGGGAGTGGGCGTCGATCCCGTGTACTTCGGAGTACTCATGGTGATAAGCTGCGCCTTCGGGTTGCTCACCCCGCCGGTGGGTTTGGCGATGTACTCCGTATGCTCCATCATGGAGTGTTCCGTGGAGGACTTCGTGAGGGAGGGATGGCCGTTCGCACTGGCGGTGCTCCTGGTGATACTTGCCATGTACCTCTTTCCGCCGCTGGTGACGTTCATCCCTAACGCGATATTCGGTTAGCACCGAGACAAGATGCGGAGGTAAGATAGGATGGAGAAGGGTGTAGCTATCGTTACCGGGGGTGTGGCCGGCATCGGTCGCGCCATCACTATGGCTTTGGCTGAAGAAGGCTATCTTGTGGTGGCGTGCGACGTTAACGTCGAGCGAGGGCGGGCTCTGGAAGCCGAGCGCCCGGGGCGGGTGGCGTTTCAGCGGTGTAACGTTGCTGAAGAGAGTGACGTGGAACGGGTCGTGCGCGACACTTGCGCGGCATACGAGAGGATAGACGCGCTCGTCAACAACGCTGGCATCATCAGGCGGCGAATGGGCGAGGAAATCAAGACGGCTGATTGGGACGCGGTCTTTGCCGTGAACGTGCGCGGCGCTTTCCTTTTCTGCAAACACGTGGCGAACGTTATGAAGCGCCAGAGAAAGGGCAAGATCGTCAACGTCTCATCGGTCGCAGGCAAGATGGGCGACATCACATCCGCGCCGGGTTACGGCCCATCCAAGGCCGCCCTCGATGCGTTGACGAAGACCTTCGCAAGGGAAATGGCGCCATACGGCGTGACCGTCAACGGCGTGGCCCCGCACGCCATCGCAACGGAGATGAGCGCTGAGTGGTCAGAAGAAAAGAGGAAGAGCATCGTCCAGGCCATTCCCCTGGGGCGACTCGGAAAGCCCGAGGAAGTCGCGGCAGTGGTACGGTTTCTCCTGTCACCCGGAGCCGACTTCATCACCGGTGAGATAATCGACGTGAACGGGGGCTTTCTCATGGACTAGCGCGATCTCGCCTCTGAGTTCGCGAGGACAAGCACCCATCCTGTGGAATGGGTTTGTATCTTCTTGAGATCGATCCCTGGACAAGTATCCAATAGGCTGAGGAGTGTCTCGTCCCTCATCACGATGAGCGCGGGCCCTTGTGCCACGAGGTCGCGAAGTTCGCTCGGATCTCCGAGGAAGGGCACGGATCGGCCCGCGTAATGCTCGTAAACGACCCTCTCGGCCTCGCCTGGGACCCCGTACGGGAGCATGCCGCTGGTCCTGTACCATGCGAGTTGCGTGTCCGGCTGAAGCATGGCCCTGGTCGCGAGGCCGAAGGAACGCCACGGCGAGACCTGGTCCCACTTATAGCTCACGCTTGCGAAAAGTGTACTATAGCTCGCCACAGCAAGGATGACCATCGCCACGATGGCAAGGCGCTCACGGCGCCATAGCGCGGCCACAGTGAAGGCGGCGAAAGCCACGGTGGACATCAGCAGGAACGGTAGGACGAGGCCTCTATATGGTCTCATGGTGGCGTCCAGCGACTCGAAAAGAAGATACGCGTCGATCGCAACGAACACGGCGGTTATCACCGCGCCGAGCGCAGCTGACACCGCAAAGCGTTTGCCCTCCTGCAACTTGCGCGTCACACTGACAGCGGTCAGCATGGATAATGGTGGCAGCACGGGAAGAAGGTACCGGATCACACGCCAGGCGCTCACGTGGGGCACAAAGAAGGCAACGAGGCACCATAGCGATGAGAAGAGAAGGCCGTCCACCTCGCGCGTACGCCGCGCCCGGCGGGCGCTCCGTAGCCCGTCTATGCCGGTGGCCACGGCGTCCGGGAGGAATACCACCCACGGAACCGTCGCGAGGAGCAATTGAGGCAGGTACGTGACGCTCAGCCATGAGAGCGGCCTCCCGCCCGGCGCCTGCAGGAATGCCAAGTTGCGTCTACCGAAGAAAAGGTCGAGGAAGGGACGGCCTAGATGCAGGTACTCATAGACATACCACGTCCCGCCTACGACAGCGAAGATGGCTAAGCCAAATGAGGTGCGCCACAGCGCGGACCGCCATGAGCCGAATAGGGTCGCGATCCGGAAGTCGTCCCTCCCGAGCATTCGGACGGCAATCACGCATGCCAGAACCACGCCCGCCGGGATGACCAAGGCAATATGCCATCGATTCATAAACGACAGCGAGAGAGCCAGCCAGGCAAGGTAGTAAGCGGCTGCACTGTGAGTCTGCCAGAAGAGCGCGAAAGCATAGAAGAAGAGGGCATATGTGAACAGGTTCAGGATGTCCTGCTGCACCACCATCGTGCAGTAAGCGAAGAGCAAGCTCGTGCCGAGGATCAATGTGGCAAGCAGGCATTGCTCGCGAGCGAAAAACCGCCGTCCGGACAAGTAGGTAAGGACAAGGATCCCGATGGACAATGCTACCTGCCACAAACGCGTCGACCAGTCGGATTCACCCCAAAGACGGTACGATAAGGCTATTGGCCATATTGACAACGGCGGCTTATCCAGCAGGTCGCCTCCTGAGCCTCGTATGGTCATCCAGTCCCCGGAGTTAACCACACCGCGCGCAGCACCGGTGTAGTACGCCGTATCCGCATCTGTGACCGGGAGGTTGAGCCACGGGAGGTACATGATCGCTCCAAAGGCTAGTACGAGGAGCATGTCTGCGGCGGCGGTCTTCCTCGAATTTCCGTTCATGTTCGTCCACCCCTTGCGCGCCTCGCCTGAGTGATAGTAAGCGACAGTGAGCAGCAGTGAGCAACAAACGAGTCATAGTCGACCACAACGAGCGACAGCGAGTGACAACGAGTGAAGGCGAGTGAAAGCACACGAAGGCGGGTGGAGGCGAAGCATCGATTCCGGCCGTTTGGCACGTAGCCAATGACCCTTTTGAACCTATTGACCGCGCAACCGCCTGCGTCGCTTCCGGCGCCCGAGTCTACCGCCGAAGGCTCCCGTCGCTCGCAGCACCCGAGCTCACCGCCGAAAGCTCCCGTCGCTCAAGACCGTGCTGACACCACAGGAGAAAGGCTGCACCAATAAGGACCACGAGGTAATACGAAAGCGCCCGATCCAGAAGCACCGCCCCCCGTTCCACTCCCGTCGCAGCCTCCCCAATGACAAAAAGCCTAACGAAAGCAGCTTGGAAGGACTCTGTGACACCAATCCCGCCGGGTATAAAGGACGCGACCGCCACAAGGATCGAGGCCATATATCCTATCGTGAGGCCCCACGGTGCCACCGTCAGACCCACACTCCGGAAAACGCAGTAGAACCTTACTACCTCAGCCCCAAGCGAAAGCAGGGACAGGCCCAAGAGCGACCAGAAGTTCTCGCGTCGACACCACGCGAGTAAGCTCGTTCCAGAGCTCGCCATCACACTCTGTATCGGAGTCTCAAAACGCGGCGGGATCGGCAATGCCTCCACGACGCGCTTGACCCCGCGCAAGAACGCACCTGGAAATGCCAAGGCGGCGGCAAGAAACACCAGAAGCGCCGTCGCCAACCCGGCCAGCACGCGAACAGCCGGGCCAACAGCAAGAGGTCGGATGGCGAGGGCGATCAAGAAGATGATGGCGACGCTCAGCATGTCCAGTGCTCGCTCGACCAACATAGCCGTGGTCGACGGGGCGAGCGGGATATGGTGGAACCGCTTTAGTATCAGAGGTTTAGCCACGTCGATCGCCTTGCCCGGGACTAGGCTTGACGACGCCACCCCGGCGTAGATCGAGCCCACCGACAGCATGAACGATATCCGCACGGAGGTCGCGGACCGAATCAAGCGCTGCCAGCGTATGGCCTTCGTAGCGATGTTGACAAGCGAGGCTGACACGGCCCCGACGAGGAAGAACAGGTCGACCCGCCCCACGCCCTGCCGTAAAGCCGGCCAGTCTAGGGTCATCAAGAAGTACACGAGCGCCGCGAGCCCGATGGCGTGCAGCGCGTAACGCGTGGGGTTTCTCATTCTCCGCCTCATCTCCCGGTCGCCCCTGGGGCACGCCTCCGAGCGGCGGCCACCCGAACCATCATCCGGAAGTAATCCAAGATCGTTCGCGCGACCCTCATCTTGCTTTGACCGCGCTTTTGATCATACCGAAGGACCAGCGGCACCTCCCGCGCCTTCACCCCGACGCTACGAAGCTTCAAGAGCAGCTCCGCAGTTGCGCTGAACGTGGTGGACTCAATGAGGCGCGGACCGTACGCTCCAGCAACGCGTCGCAAGGCCTCGGCCCGGTACGCCCTGAAGCCGGAAGTATAGTCAGTGACTCCCGGGATATCGAAGAACGCCTTCAACATTAGATTGACGGTCCGGCTCATGACGCGCCTCGGCAACGAGAGGCCGATCTCCTGCCCTCCCCTCTGATAGCGGGATGCGATGACTATGTCGGCATCATGAGGAGGCTGAAGGTTACCGAGCATTTGAGGGACAAGGCCTGGTTCATGCGTGTTGTCTGCGTCCATTGTCACGAGGACGTCCGTCTCGTTGGAGGCCGCTGCCAGGAAAGCCGCGATCCCGTCCCGAAGCGATGCCGGAAGCCCTTGGTTGGTCTCGTGGGTGACCACGTCGATAGGCATGAGGCCGTCTCTTTCACGTATCCTTTCCATAGTAGCATCAGTGCTGCCGTCGTTCACGACTAACACCCGGTACCGGGGAAGCTGCCCACTGAGCGCACGTATCTTGTCCAATAGGGGGCCTATGTTCCCTTCTTCGTTGTAAGCGGGCAGCAAGAAATACAGCAACCCTAGTCACCTTTCCTGGCCTGGCAAACCTCGTGGGTGGATCGCCGGCACCATCGCTTGGGCTAGAGCCTGGCGCCGCCCCGGGCCTCGCTTCTTTTGAACAACCAGCGTCCGGAACATGTTGCCCCGGCTGACATCCTGCCGTCTCTTCGAGCATACCACAGGAGCGGTTCGGCTGGAAGGCCGTAGTGGACATCCTATGTATGGCTGGGACAAACTCGGGCGCACTCTCATGTGAGACGCTGCCGTGGTTTCGGTCGGATGCATTTCTGGAAACGGGGTGCAGGCTGCCCGGAGCGCCGGGCGCCAGATCAAGCGGAGTCGAACGAGGCGAGAGTAAGGCAAGCTGAAACGGAATACGATGAGATGGGATGAGGATGAGATGAGGTTGATCAAGTGGGTAGATTGGCACTCCCGCGGCAGGGAAAGGCGCATCTGTGGAGAAGTTTTTGTAGTCTGGCGATGGCGCTGCCAGATATGAGTCATCTGGGTGCGGCGCCATAGGTTTTGATTTGTTCCTTCGAACGAAGGTGTCAAGGTGCCTGCGCCCGCACGACGCGGCGCGGAGGCTTTGGCCGTTCTCGCACGCCAGATTCGAAAGAGCCGCACGGCAAACGCCCCGTCCCTGGAGAGCAAGGCCAAAAGCCTTGAAGGGGGCGAGCATGGCCCCTAGCCCCGGCGTCCCATGCCAAGCTGAGCATTGGGCAAGCCCGTGACCCCTGGCGCTTGCCCGGGCTCCCTATCTTACTATTGAGGAGAATCTGTAGATCGATGGATTCAGGCTCGACCGATTTCACTCAAGGCAGCATACCGCGGCACCTCATAACGTTCTCCATACCGTTACTCCTTGGAAACTTCCTCCAGGCGGCATACAACACGGTTGACAGCTTTTGGGTCGGTAGGTATCTTGGTCCCCAGGCGCTCGCCGCCGTATCGGTAAGTTCGCCCGTCATTTTCTCCCTGATCTCACTGGTCCTCGGCCTCACCGTGGCGGTCACGGTGTTGGTAGCGCAGCTTTACGGAGCAGGCGACCATGCGAGAATGCGCCACGTGGTCACGAATTCCCTGGTATCCTTGACAGAGATCGGGATAATCTTGTCGATCATCGGTGTCCTTAGCAGGGACGCCCTCTTGCGGCTCATAAACGTCCCCACGGACGTCTTCAAGCCCGCCTCCGACTACATTGTGATCTTCCTGGCAGGACTGGTGGGTATGTTCCTGTACAATGCCGCGAGCGCCATACTGAGGGGCCTGGGCGATTCGAGGACGCCCCTCCGTTTCCTCGCGTACGCTACGGTCACGAACATAATCCTGGACCCGATCTTCATCCTGGGCGCGGGTCCGATCCCGCGCATGGAAGTGGCGGGCGCCGCGCTTGCAACCATACTTGCGCAGGCTTTTTCCGCGGTTATCGCCCTCATTCACTTGCACAAGGTCTCTGGGCTGCTGAGCATCGAACATGATTGGTGGCGATTGGACTTGCCGCTTCTAGGCCTTGTCACTCGAATCGGCCTCCCTGCGGGGGTCCAACAGACGCTAGTCTCGCTGAGCGGCCTCGCGGTCAACTCAATAGTAAACCGCTTCGGAAGCATAGCCATGGCTGGCTACGGAGCCGGGCTCAGACTTGACCAGTTTGCGTTCATGCCCGCCATGAGCAGCGGGATCGCGGTGACGTCCCTGGTGGGACAGAACCTCGGCGCGGGACGGGACGACAGGGTATCCGAGAGCGTGCGCTGGGGGGTTATCCTCGGTGGGGGCATCACTGCGGTGATGTCCGTCGCTGTGCTGGCCGGTTCCGCGAGCCTCATCTCGGTGTTTACGAAGAACGCCGATGTTATCTCGATAGGCGCAGAGTACCTCAGGTACGCAGCTTTGTCCTACATACCCTATGCCCTCATGTTCACCCTGTCCGGGGTGCTCCGGGGAGCTGGAGATACAGTTGCAAGCATGCTGTCGACCTTGATCTCTCTGTGGCTTGTGAGAGTCCCCACGGCCGCCATGCTGTCTCGGCTCCCGGGCCTCGGGCTACGAGGTGTGTGGGTCGCCATCGTTGCAGGACCAGTCTCAGGGACCGTCATCAATTTCGTATACTACCGAACCGGCCTGTGGAAGAGGCGCGTCGTGGTACGCCGGCAAGACGGGTGATGTGGGGAACGGATGAGGAGGGGACTTGTGATGTGCGTCATGCGACCGGCCGCAAGGTTGCTCTGCGGAACGCGTCAGGGCGGGCGCGTGATGTGTGTCACCCGATCCGGGTCGTAAGGTGCTGTGCGGAACACTTCGTGGGGGACGGTTGCCGTAGGTAACGAATGGAGTGCCTGGGGTGACGCTGGTCACGGATTAGGCGGGAAGCATGACGGGTGGCACTCGGCGGGAGGGACGTGTGACGGAGGGAACGCGCAAGGCTGGAAGGATGATGTCCGTCATCTATAGGCTCTTGATACGTAAGGTCCAGAACGGAATGCCCCTCACGAGTGACGCGCGTCGCCCGTCCCCTTGCACGCGCGACGTCCGGAACGGGTAGGGCCGCACGCGGCGCCGTAACCGGTGATGCGCGTCACCTTTGCTGTGAAGCGCGAACCGCCCCATGCCGTATCCCGCAATAACGCGGGGCGCGCGCCATCTATGGTCGTGAGAGAAGACGCGAGCTCACGGCCTCTTCCTAAGTGGGGGTACTAAGTGGGGGTACAGAGGAGAGCCCAACGGCCTTGCGCACGCTCGCGCAGGCAGCCTCGATGGGTACCCAGGCTCCTGCAACAGGGCTCGCGTTGTCCTGAGGTTGTCTTGAGGGCCGGAGGGTCAGGACTCTATTCCCCACGCGTGTTAGGCTCTCGCCTATCCCGGCGCGTCATATAGCTCTGGCTCCGTAGCTCCTTCAAAAAGGTGGCTTGGGACGGCGTGGGCGCAGCATTGTCCGATAGAGAGGCATGGGTCCCGCGCGTCTTGAGGCGTTTCCTTTCCTCCTCAATCTCATCCACTTGTCGAACCAAGTTCCTGAGGTTTTCGATCTCCTCTTTGACCTCGGCATCGCCGGCGCCGTGCCCGTCGCGGGTTAGGTTCTCCAGAGCTTGCAGCCTATGTTGCAGAATCGCCTTGCTTTCGTTCAACTCGCCTTCCCTGGACTTCTCAACAGCTTTGTCTTTGGCCAGAGCGGTTTTCACGAGTTCCACCCGCTTCACCACTTCATACCTGGGCTTGTACGCCTCAGGCGGACCATAGCCGGCACTTAGCCGGGCCTTGACCGAGACGCTCACTTCGGCCAGCGCCTGCCCAGCATCTACATATTTCAGGGACACCTCCAAGACCTCGTGCTCGCCCTCCGGCAGCGGAGGATGCCAGACCTCGAGCACGAGGCGCTTGACCTCGTCCTCGTACATATCGGGCAGGTGCAGGACCGCGCCGTCGGGGGCCGGCTCGGGCTCATACCCGAGCACGCCAGCGAGCTTGCACCCGAATCCAACCGTTGCCTTTACCTTCACCGCTTGAGCCACGACTGAGAGCAGGCCCGTGAGCTCTTGCCGGAACACGCTAGGGATCTCGTCAATGTTCTTGACATAGTAGAAATTGCCGTGCCCAGCTTCGGCGAGCGCGATCAGGAGGTCTTCATCGAATGCGCTACCAACCCCTACCGCCGAGACTGATATGCCTTTTTTCTCGATGGCGCGGACTTTGGCGCCGAGGAGGGTGGGGTCGGTGACGCCGACGTTTGCCATGCCGTCGGTCAGGAGCACTACGCGGTTTACCTGGCCGGCGCGGTTTTCTTTCAGCACTTCCTCATATCCGCGAAGGAGCCCTCCGGAGAGATTTGTGGACGAACCGCTTTGGATGTTCCTTATCGCGGCCTTGAGCTGGTCCTTGAATTGAACCTCCTGGGAAGGACAGAGGAGCTCGACATCGCTATCGAAGGTCACCAGGGAGAACTTGTCCCTCGCGCTTAGCTGGTCGACCACAAAGCAGGCGGCCTCTTTCACGTATTCGAGGGGCTCCCCGCTCATGGAGCCGCTACGGTCCAAAACCAGGCCGATGTTGAGCGGCAGACGCGCACGGCCCCCGCCTCCGTGAACTGCCTCCTTGGCGTTCGGGCTGAGGCCAGTCAACGTCACGAGCGCCCAAAAGACACCAGGCTCCCCAACAGGCAACAGGGCGTGGCTCAGAAGAATCTCCATGCGCACTGAATCGTTTCGACCAGCAGCTGCGCCATCCTTATCATTCAGTGCGCCGCCACTCGATACGCCATCATTCGCCGCGCAATCATTCGGACGATCGTCTTTCCGGATGCCACCCGTGTTTTTGGAACCGCCGTCCGCACTCATCCTCAAGCCCTCCTCAGGTGATGCTCGCGCGCGATTCCCGGAGGGATCGCGTGTGCTGTCTTCTCGCTATTCGGCGCGGTCCCTTCCATGCCTCCCATGTTCTACTCGCACTTCGCCAACCCGAAGTCTACACAAGCCGCCATCCGTCTACGTCCTTGATGAACGCAAGTCGATGTTCACGGAGCACATCCGCGGTCTCGCGCGGCCCGCATTTGTCCGCACGATAGGCGCAAATGGCCTTCATCCGGGACCTGCGTAAAACGTTGTCCACGCGGTTCTCGTAACTCACAAATCTCGCCCAGTCCTTGGGCTCGAGCCAACCCGTGTCCCCAGAGAACCTCATGCCATCGAACCCCCTGGACAGGGCCTGGTTAAGCTTGCCTGCCCACGCTTCTATGACGCTGTCCGCGTTGAACGCGCCGCCTCTCATGTACCATTCTGAAGAGGAGAGAATCTCGATTTGTCCCTTCTTGAGGTAACCTTCCAGCCCAGGAACCGCCTGGGCCAGCGCCTCCCTTGCCATAACCCGACCAAACGGTTCACAGGTGACCCACAGGCAGAACTCGTTATGCTCCAGCCCTGCCCTGAAGTAAGGGACGAGAACGTCTACGAGATCCTGACTGCCAGAGTAGAACTGACAAAGATGCATGCCCCACGGAAGGAGCCTCATGGCATTGGCTCCGGACCTCCTGAACTCATCCTGCAGGCGATACCGCAAGGATCTGGCGGAGCCTCGATAAGCTTCCACAACAGGACTTCCGTAGGCTTGAATGGAAAGCCCCGCGGAGAGTTGTGGCGGAAACGGCCCCGAGCGCTCGCCGGCTGGGCTCTTGCGGCGCCCTACGAATTCCGCGATGAGGACGTCGAGCCTTGTGCTCAAGGCCTGAACCGCCGCAGCCTGGAAATTCAGGTGGTTCCTCTGGACGGCACGATTGAGTTCCTTGCGAAGTTCCTCGATCTCTGCGGTGAGTTGGGCGAGCGCCGTATTTCTTGCATCCTTCATCAATGTATCAGTCATTACCGTGCGTCTTCCCTTGGTCGCGTTCTCTGCTCGTCCTCTTGGCCTGTCCGTGACTCTGTGCCTGTTTCTCGTGCGGCTCCAGGTTCCTTGCCGCGCCTAGCCATGTTTCGGCCTTTGATTTGAGTGGAACACATGCCGCGTCAACGCCTGACAGCCTTTTAGGCACTACCCCCTTTCCCGGGACACCCACTGCACCGGTTTGCGCGAGGTGATACGGCAGTAGAGCATCGCAGCGTACGATCCGGGTTCATGCGCTTTTGGTGTCGAAGAGCGCTGAAGCACGACGGGTCCTGACGGCGCCGGCTAACATGAATCGACCCACGTTAGCGGTAATCTTCGCCACGAGTCGATGCAATCCTTCCGAAGAGGATCAAGGAGAGACGGTTTTTGTCCCCGCCGTGCGGTCGTGCGGTCGGAGGCCAGGTTGCCCTGCCCGCACCGCAGGTCATTTCTGCGAGACAAACGGCTTGCCGTCGGCCTCCGGGGCCTCAGCCCTCCCAACGAATCCTGCCAGCGCCAGGAGAGCAAGCACGTACGGCAACGCGAGGAAGGCCTCCTTCGGGATCGCAGCAGCGAGATTGAGCTGCAGCGCGATCTGAACGGCGTCCGCAAGCCCGAAGAAGAGCGCTGCCAGGAAGGTACCCACCGGGTTCCACTTCCCGAATATCATCGCCACAAGGCCGAGGTATCCCCGGCCAGCGCTCATGTCTTGCTGAAAGAACCCCAATACGTCCAGCACGAGATAGGCACCAGCGAGACCGGCCAGAGCGCCGCTGGCCACAACGCTCACGTACCGCACCCGATGCACCGGAATCCCCACGCTCTCCGCAGCATCGGGCCGCTCGCCGACGCTCCGCACGCGAAGCCCCATGGGGGTCTGCTGGTAGAAATAAAGCAGCGCAAAAGGAAGGGCTAGCGCAAAGACGTCTATCACGGTCATGTTCATGAGGATCGGGCCGACACCTGGAAGTTGAGCTATCCCGGCGGGGAAGAGCTTCGGAATGGTTGGCACGGCTGGCGATGTGCCGGCATGCCGGAAGATCACTTTCAAGAGAAAGCTCGTGCCCCCAGCCGCCACGACGTTGATCCCAGTCGCGCTGATGATTTGGTCCGCCGCCCATGTCACGCTTGCATACGCATGCACGAGCCCGAGCACCGCGCCCACCGCCACCCCCCACAGCAGGCCCAACCAGACATTGCCGCAAACGCTGGCGCCGATCATGCTCGCGAACGCACCGGACAGCATCATTCCTTCCAAAGCGAGGTTGACCACGCCGGAGCGTTCTGATACGAGGCCCGCTTCTGCGGCGAGTATCAACGGCACAGACGCCTGAATGGCGGAAGCGAGCACCCAGGATATCATCGGACTCGACCCTCCCTCAGCAGCTTGACGCGATACAGCCTCTCGAATGCGAGGAACAGCACCGTCAAACCTTCAACCACAAGTGCCAAGGCTTTCGGCGTGCCGAAACGCACCGTCATCTCTAGCACACCCGTCCGCAGGGCGCCAAACAAGAAACCTGCGAAGATCGTGCCCAGGGGATGGGCCATGCCCACCAATGCCACCGCGATGCTGTCAAAGCCAAGCCCGGGCGAGAATTGATCGAAGAACCTGTGGTCCACGCCCAGCACCTGAATCGCCCCGGCCATGCCGGCCACGGCTCCGCTCAAGAACATGGAGAGATACACCACCTGGGACACGGGGATGCCGGCATACGCGGCTGCGATCCTGTTCTCGCCAATAGACCTCACGTGGAATCCGAACACCGTGCGGTAGATGAGGAACCACAGGAGCACGCCGAGTACCACTGCGATCACCACACCCATGTGCAACCTGGTGCCTCGCACGAGCACGGGGAGAACGGCAGTGTCCGCGATTGGCCGGGTGGCTGGAACCACCCCTGGCGCGCGCAGGGGATTGACGACCATATAATGAACCGCTAACGACGCGACGTAATAGACCATCAGGGTAGTGATGACTTCGTTTACGCCCCTCGATACCTTGAGCCACGCTGGCACCAATGTGAGCATGCCGCCGATGAGCGCGCCCGCCCCCATCGCGACCAGCGCGTGGAGGCCGGCGGGCAGATGCCAGGCCGCGGCAACATACGCGGCGGCCAATCCGCCAGCGTATATCTGCCCCTCGACCCCGATGTTGAAGAGGCCGGCCTTGAACGCGACCGACACTCCAAGCGCAGCGACAAGAAGCGGCGTTGCTTTTACAAGCATCTCAGAGAAGTTTGAGAAGCTGCCGAAGGATCCGGCCGCGAAAGCCCGTCCGAAGGCGCCCGGCGGCTCCCCCATCGCCCACAGTATCAGAGTGGCAACGATGATGGATCCCCCCACCGCAATCGCCGGAGTCACGACCTTGCTCGAGAATCTCATGCTACGCCCTCCCGGTCACCCAATCCGGTCATGAGCAGCCCCAGACGTTCCTTCGTTACCTTGCCGTCGTTGCACATCGTAGCAACGACCCTGCCGTCGTACATGACTGCGATCCTGTCACTCAGGCTGAGTATCTCGTCCAAATCGAAAGAGATCAATAGGACGCCCGCTCCGGCATCGCGCTTTTCAACGATCTTTGAATGGACGAAGGCGGTGGATCCCACGTCCAAACCTCGCGTGGGCTGCGCTGCCACAACAAGCCGCAACGTCGAGGATAGCTCCCGGGCGAGGATCATTTTCTGTTGGTTGCCCCCGGAAAAGGACGATGCGGGAGCATACACGTTAGCAGGTGTGAGATTGAACGTGCGGGCCAACTCCTTGGCCCTAGACAGAGCGGCCGATATATTAAGGACGCCGCCCCGTTGGATTCGCGTATCACTCGTCTCATACCCGAGCATCATGTTTTCCCAAGCGGGGAAGCCGAGCAGTAACCCCTTCTCGTGCCTGTCGTCGGGGATTAAAGCAACCCCCAGGTCCCTTATGCTTCGGGGGGACATCCGCGTGACATCTCGGCCGAGGATGCTTACCTCGCCAGCATTCGGACGCAGGAGACCTAGAATCACGTCGACCAGTTCCGCTTGGCCATTCCCCTCAACACCGGCGATGCCAAGGATCTCGCCCGACCGCAACTCAAGTGTCGCTCCTTTGAGCACCTCCGCCTCTGAGCTAGCGGCCCGGGCCCTCAGACCCGTGATCCTTAGGATCACGTCTCCAGCCTGCCGGTCGTGCCTGGATAGGCGAGCGCTGCTAGCTTCCCCACCGGCCGCAGCGGAGCCAGGCGCGACGGAGCCACGCTCTGACGAGCCAGCCGCTGCTGCTGAACCAATCGCTCCAGAGCCACCGACTGCAGGCCCAGCTGTTACAGAGCGTGCCGCCCCGGAGCGAGCCGTGCCGAAATCGGGTGATCCGGACCCTGTGATCATCTCGCCAAGAGCCTGCACGTCCACTTGCCCCCGGCTTACGGTGCCCACGACCCTGCCCTTGGCGAGCACGGTTATCCGGTCGGCTATCTCGATGACCTCAGGCAGTTTGTGGGACACGAACACGACGGACTTGCCTGCGCGGCAGAGCAGCCTTATGACACTAAAAAGGTTGTCCACCTCACCCGGCGACAGAACGGCGGTTGGCTCGTCGAGGATGATGACGTCAGCCTTTCTATACATGACCTTGATGATCTCAACCCGCTGCTTCTCGCCGATGGATAGGTTCTTCACGATCGCGTCGGGATCTACAGCCAACCCGTACTGGTGCGACAGATCCTTCACCCACGCGCGGATCGCCGCACGGTCGATGTTCAGGCCCCGGCGCGGCTCTGCGCCGAGCGCTATGTTCTCGGCCACGGTGAACCTGGGTATCAGCATGAGGTGCTGGTGAACCATGCCGATCCCAAGCCTGTATGCGTCCACCGGCCCCCGCATGGATACCTCCTGACCTCTGACCAGTATTGATCCTGAATCAGGAGCTAAGAGACCCGCAAGGATCTTCATCAGCGTGGTCTTGCCGGCACCGTTTTCGCCCACCACCGCGTGGACCTCCCCGGGGAGGAGGTCGAACGAGACTTGGTCGTTCGCCACCACGCCCCCGGGGTACCTCTTGGTAATATCAATAGCTGCCAGGACATGCTCCATGCTCGTGCACCGCACAAGACACCGGCTAGAAGGCCGGTGCTTTGAACTTGGCCAGTTCGTCGAGGCTGGTCGGCACCTTGAACTTCCCGTCGCGCAGCGCGTTGCTGTACTTCTCAAGCTCAGCCATAACTTGGGCTGGCACCTTGGACTTCGTGTACCTCATCTCGCTCAGCCCTATGCCGCCTTCCTTTATGCCAAGAGAAACAACTCCTGAAGTGAACCTGCCGCGCACGGTATCCTCGATGGCAGCGAAGCACGCAGTATCCACTCTTTTTACCATGCTCGTGAGAACCTTCCCCGGCGCCAGGCTGTCCTGATCCATGTCCACGCCCACGGCATAGAACCCATCGGGCCGAGCCTTGACAGCGTCTATCACTCCGAGACCGCTCTCCCCGGCGGCCTGGTACACTATATCCGCGCCACTGTTATACATCATGTCGGCGATCTGTTTCCCCTTGGCGGGGTCTGTGAACGAGCCAACATAGGCCGCACTTACCTTGACCTTGGGACTAGCCGTCATCACGCCCGCCCGGAATCCGGCCTCAAACTTCCTAATGAGTGGCGAATCCATTCCGCCAACGAAACCTACTTTCCCAGTCTTGGTCATCTTGCCCGCGAGGAACCCGACTAGGAAGGAGCCCTCCTCCTCCCGGAATACGTAACAGCGCAAGTTGCCGGGTATCGTGTCCGGCACTGAGTCTATGAGAGCGAACTTGGCGCCAGGGAACTCAGAAGCCGCTTTGACGATCGCATCGGTCAGCAGGAAACCTACTCCCACAACTACGTTGTGTCCCTCGCTGGCCAGCTTCTTGAGATTGACCTCATAATCCGCCTGCTCTCTCGATTCCACGAGGGTGACGTCGACTCCCAGTGAGGACTGAGCCTTCTTGAAACCCTCCCAGGCGATGTCGTTGAATCCATGTCCGGAAAGCCCGGTCAGGTCTGTAACCATACCAGCCTTCGCAGGCGCCGCCGCTGCAGCTGCCGCACCGGCCAACACATCGACCCCGGCCCCTTGCGGGATGCCGAGCGCCGCCAGAAGCAGAACACCGACGAGGCACACGCAGGCTCTTCGATTTGATCTCATCTTTCATCCCCCCGAAGGTTCATAAGTCAGGAAGAAGCGCAGAAGAGGTCCTGTTAGAACTGCTGCTATCAGTGTTCCGATACCTACCTCCCCTTTTAGAAGAAATCCCACACACACCGATAGGAAGTCCGTGGCTATTCGCGCTGACCCAATATCCATCTTCAGAAGCTTGCCGACGGTGAACGCCCACCCGTCAAGCGGTCCTCGCCCCATGTTTGCCCGGGCGTATGCCGCTATACCGCCCGCCATGAGGACTATGCCGCCCAGTAGCAGCGCGAGCCTGAATGCCAGCGAGCCGCCCCGAACGGCGACAAGCGGCATGAAGAAGTCAATGGACCATCCCACCAAGATCACGTTGAAGAGGGTGCCAAGGCCCGGGACCTCGCCGCCCAGAAGGTAGTTTACTACCACGAGAACGGCGGTTGTCAGCTGGGAAATGCGCCCAAGGCTGAGGCCCGTGACGTTTTGGCATCCCTGCATGAAAACGGTCCACGGGTCGACACCCAGTTTGGCGTTGACTATCATCGCAACGCCGAGCCCGATGACGGGTTGAGACACAATCACCACCGTCACAGCCCGTTTCATGCCCCGCTCCCCCGCCACACCTGGGAACGCGGGATCCGTTCGCGGCGAAGAACCTCCCGCGCGCGCTCCACTACATCGCCAACATTCAACGCGGTGTGGTTGCCCCTTGAGACCACGATCTTGCCATCAACCATAACAAGCTCAATGTCTCGTGTAGACGCGGCGAAGATTATGTTGGAAAGCAAGGCGTGACAGTCGGTCGCTGCCAGGCGCGGGGAATCTACATTGAACCCGACCAAGTCGGCAAGACAACCCTCGGACAGGTCGCCAAGGTCCACCCACCCGGCTGCCCGAGCGCCGTTTCGCGTGAGCATATCCATGACATCGTGCGGACTGAGCACGGACGCGTCGCCCATCGTGAGCCTCTGCAACATCGCAGCGAACCTGCCCTCGACCAACATGTCGTAGGCTCCGCTGCTTGCCGCACCGTCCCCTCCGAGCGCTACTGGGATGCCCGCCTTCTGCATTTTGACGACGGGGGTCACCCCATCAAGCAGTCTCACGTTGCTGGACGGGCATTGGACCACGCTGGACCCACTTCGCGCGATGAGGTCGATGTCGTGGTCATCCACCCATACCACGTGAACCAGCTGGGTACCGGGGGACAGCACCTCACACTCATCGAGAACCTCGATCTCACTCTTGCCAAACCTTGCGAAGCTTGACTCGGTCTCAGCGCGACCCTCGCAAGCGTGGATGTGGATGCCCACACCATACGCCCCCGACAGCTCAACTGCGCCCTGGAGCAGCTCCTTCGTGCATGCCGGCAGGCCGACCGGGGCGATTCTTGCGAGCAATCTGCCGCCGAGGTCGGATTTGCTGTAGGGGTTGCCGTCGGACTTGGCGCCGGGCTTGTCGACGCGGGATTTGCCAGCGCCAGACCCACCGCCGTCCGACCTGCAGTCCCACGCCGTGACGAAGTCCTCGGCCAGTTTGAGCGCGGCATCCGTGGCCCTCGCTGGGGTATTCTCGCCCTCCATGTAGTCCGCGATGGCAAGGCCCACAGAGGCCCTCAGGCCGCTGTCCACAAGGGCCTGCACCACGGCGTCAGGATGTGCGCATTCCGTGATCATCTCGGAGACGCAGGTTGTACCAGACGCCAGCGCTTCCAGGGCACCGAGGAGAGTGCTGTAGTAGTAACCGTCCCAGGACAGCTTGTAGTCCCATATGAGCCTCAGCCACGGGGTCAGGGGCAGGCCGTCCATGAGACCGCGACCGAACGTTTGCAGCAAATGGGTGTGTGCGTCAACGAACCCGGGCACCAAGGCGAGGTTCGATCCCTCAATGACAACGCGTCCCGGACCGTCACAAGGAAGATCGAAACGCTCAGGACGATAGGCGATCCTGCGCACTCGGTTCCCCTCGACAAGCAAGTCCGCCCGCACAAACGGGTCTTCGGACGGGTCGCCTTGCCGTCTGTAGACCAGCGCGTTCTTAAAGAGGACCTCCGTAGGCTTCCACTGTCCCGATCCCACTGCGCCGCGCCCCCACTTCATCCGAGTTTCACGGCAGCACGCAGCGCAACCCGGATCATGGCGTCTATGCCCTTCTCGATTTCATCGGGGCTCTTTATCTCGCGGCCGGTCACAAGGTTGCCTGCGGGCACCAGCAGCGCCGCTCCAGCGCATCCACGAAGGCTGGATACAACGAATATGGCTGCGGCTTCATTTTCAACTGCAAGTACCTTGGAGTCGCTCCAAACCTTGATGCGTTGCCTATAATCTCCGTGCGCGAATGGTGATTCGATGTAGAAGGCGTCGTGTGTTCGGACTATGCCCAGTCTGTAGTCGATCCCAAGCTCTTCAGCGGCGTCCACCAGTGCCCGCAAGAGTGTGAAATCAGCGACGGCGGGATATGAGAGGGGGATATACTCGGGGGTCGTGCCATCTCCACGGACCGCGGCTGTGGCGATGATGAGCTCCCCGGGAACGATGTCCTCCTGAAGCGCACCACACGTACCTACCCGGATAAGATTTCTCGCGCCGATGTTTATGGCCTCTTCCACAGTGATCGAGGCCGAGGGAGCGCCGACGCCGGTCGATATCGTGGAGACCGTGACACCGTCCACCTTACCGGTGAAGGTATGAAACTCCCTGTTTGCCGCGATGGGCCGCGCGTCTTCGAAATAGTTCGCTATCAGTTTCGCACGCCCCGGGTCGCCCGGCAGAAGGACCGTCTTCCCTATGTCCCCCGGCTTACACTTGATGTGATGCTGCACTTCCGTAGCTACTGCCATGTCTCGTCCCTCGCTTCAGCGGATTGACGTTGTTGCTGTGGTCGTTCCGTGTTCGATCAATGTCCGATGCGTTCTCCGTATGAGAGATGTCTATATGTGATGTCTTCGGCCGTTGTGTCCGGCGCCGCTGTGTCCGGCAGCGCTACGTCTTGCAGCGCTCGGCCAAGGTCCAGCTTGCTTCAAGGGCTGTTTTGCCAGGTCGCCACGAATCGGAGCTTTGGCGCTCGGGGCAGGAGAAAGTGCCGGGAATACACCAACGCCCTGCCAGAAGCGTCGTACGCGACACGTTCCAGCAAGAGAGCCGGCGTGTCAGACGGCACACGTGCATTTCTCGCGTCCGCCTCCCCGAGGTGGACTGCGCTCGCCTCAACCTCCGAGCGCACCGCCCTTATACCGACGGATTCCAGCAGACGGATGGCCGAATGTGGCGCGTCGCGGCGCACCCGCTCAAGCGCGAACGTAACGACCTTGACAGGGACGAAATCGACCATGTACGCTACCGGGATTCCCGAAAGTTGGGCCCTGATCTCCAACACAAGCACTCTTTCGCCTTCAGAAAGAGCCAACCGGCTCCTTGCAACGGAGCCCGCTTCCTGGTCATAAGCCGCTATCACGCTGCAGTCTACGCGCCCCCCGCGCGCCCCGAGAAAGTCCACTGTATCCACAAAGCGCGATATGTCTGTGCTCGGGGGAGCCTGTGCCACGCCAAGCACGGTGCGCCCGACCCCGCGCTGGTTCACGATGATTCCATCCTGCTCCATCAGGAGCAAGGTCTCGCGAAGCACATTCCTGCTCACCTTCAGGAGGCTGGCAAGCTCGGGCTCAGAGGGCAACTTGCTTCCGACGGGAAGGCTGCCGTCGCTTATCATACGCAGAAGGCGCTCATACAGCTGCACCCTGAGTGGCTTGAAGCCCTTTTGCACCCGCACAGGCTCTTCCTCCCTTAAGGGCATTGCTCTTAACACACGTTAAGATCGCGTCTTGCGTGGTTGTAGTATATCAGATGTTGGACATCTCGCTTATAGGATACCACGGTTCGTCGATGGGTGCAATATGCCTTGCAGCCCTTTCGTGGAGAGCAATGCGGGGAAAGACGTGCTGTGCTCGGAGAGCGCCGCAGGTGAAAGGATTTTGCGACACGGCATAGAAGAAAATACCTGTCGATCCCATGTCCAGACCGTCCAAACCGGTTGGCCAAGTTGGCCAAAGGGGGGTGATATCGAGCAGACGACGCGACACCCGGAGACGCAAGTTGGAGACTTCTAAGGAGGAGGCGATCGTATGGCGCAAACCGCGCAACCGAGGGTGGTAAAGTCCGGCATTGGAACGATGGCGTGGCTACTGGTCCCCGTCGCAGTGGGCATTAACCTCGTCGGGAATTTCATCGCTGTGAGCCTGAAATTGCCCGTGTTCCTCGACTCCATCGGCACGGTGACTGCGGCCATCCTGGCAGGGCCGTGGATCGGCGCACTCGTAGGGCTCCTCACCAATCTCATAGCCGGCCTTCTCATCACGCCGACTTGGCTGTGGTACGCCGTGGTAAACGTGGTGTTCGGCATAGTCGCGGGCTTCCTTGCGAGAAAGGGCTGGTATGCCACCATCCCCAAGACGATCGTCTGCGGCCTCATCCTCGCCGTGATAGGCATGATCGTGTCCGCGCCCATAACCGCGTATGTCTACGGCGGGGTGACCGGGGCTGGGGAGGACTTCATCAGGGCATACCTGTACGCCACGGGCAAGACACTCATCGAGGGGGCCATCACCGCGAGCGCTATTACGGAGCCAATTGACAAGATCCTGAGCGCTATCATAGCATTCCTCATCGTGAAAGGCGTGCCGCAAAGATATCGTTCGCAGTTCAAGTAGGACGTCAAGCGAAGCGGTGAATAGCCGGAACCACTCAGGCTGGGCAGGCGCCCGAATGCTCCAAAACCACTTCTAGCAGGTATACTATCCCGGCGGGCGCGAGCGTCGCGGCGACCGAGACCGAGACTAGGATGACCGAGATTAACAAGGAAGGCGATTGGGGAACGACGCTCGCGCCCCGGACGTGAAGGCAGGCGCGGACCGGCGCGTCGGTAGCTGGAGGACGCGACGGCGGCAACGGCTTTGCGGGCTTCAATGTGTCCAAGGTGGGATGATGCGGGAAAACTCGACGGTCCCGTGGCGATCTACCGTGGCGATCTACTTGGTGGAGCAGGTGGCCGGCCGGGAACTACATGCCGTCCGGGGATGATGTAACAATGGGCAGGGCAACTCCGTACGTACATCGAGATTCGGCGATTCACAGACTCAACCCCCTTACTAAAGGTGTCTTCTTCTGTTGCGTGGTCGTCGTCGCCTTCACCGCGCCGTCCGTGGGCATTGTGCTGTCTCTGCTCGGCGCGGTCGTGGTCGCGGCGGTCGTCGCCGAGGTCTCGCGAAACCTGGCTACCCTTGTGTTGAAATCAGCTTTTCTCATCGTTTTCCTCATCTTCGTGGTTCAGGGACTTTTCTATCCAGGCTCCAAGGCTGCGCTTTGGAGGATTGGGCCTGTCACGGTCTGGCGTGAGGGACTGAATTTCGCGGTTTTCACATCGGCCCGGCTCATCACCATAATCGCAGCCACGGTCCTCTTCATCCTAACCACCAAGGCCGAGGACCTCGTATCTGAGATGATGGCGCACGGGCTGTCACGCAAGCTCGGGTATGTGGTCCTGATGACGATGCAGATCGTGCCCCAGATGCAGGCTCGAGCCACAGCCATCCTCGACGCCCAACGGTCGCGGGGTCTCGAGACCGAAGGAGGACTCATGAAGCGGTTCAGGGCGTACGTGCCCATTGTTGGTCCCCTTGTGGTTGGATCCATAATCTCGCTCGAGACCCGCTCGCTAGCCATCGAAGCCAGGGGCTTCAGTTCACCCACGCGAAGGGTACGCGTGGAGGAGATACCCGATTCCCGGGGAGAGAGAATATCGAGATGGGCTGCGGCCGCGTTGACCGCTCTATTCGTTGTTTGGAGGTTTGTGTCTTGGATATCGTCATCGATTCACTGACATATACGTACCCAGGGCAGGCACAACCCGCACTCAAGGACATATCTCTCAGCATACAGTCGGGCGAATTGTGTTGCCTCATCGGCGCGAATGGAGCGGGCAAATCCACGCTATGCTGTGCCATCGCCGGGTTCGTGCCCCACTTTTACAAGGGCGAGATGTACGGCTCCGTAACGGTAGGAGGGCTCGATACCGTCCAGAGTTCCATCGGCAACCTTGCGCGACGCGTGGGCATTGTATTCCAGAACCCATTTGACCAAATCACCGGTGCCACGCTCACCGTATTTGCCGAGGTGGCGTTCGGTCTGGAGAATCTCGGCATTCCAAGGGACGAGACGATGCGTCGCGTTGAAGACGCCCTCCGAAAGGTCAACCTGTGGGACCTACGCACGCGCTCGCCGCTCGAGCTCTCCGGCGGGCAGCAGCAGAGGCTCGCCATCGCATCCGTGCTCGCGATGGATCCGCCCATAATCGTGCTGGATGAGGCCACCTCGCAACTGGATCCCGCGGGGACGCGCGAGATCTGGCAGATCATCGCGATGCTTCACGCCTCCGGCAAGACTCTCCTTGTAGCAGAGCACAAAATGGAATACGTGGCGCGCCACGCATCGAAGGTGGTTCTTCTCTACAAGGGGGGAATAGCTGCCTGCGGTAGCCCGAGGGATGTGTTCGGCAAAGCTGACATTGCGGCCTTCGGCGTGAGAAGGCCACGCTTCATGGAGCTGATGAGCGGGCTCGCCCGAGAGGGGCTGTGGCAGGGTGAGATGCCCTTGACCCTTGAGGACGCCGCCTCCGCGCTAAAGAAGGTGGCACAGAGTTGAGCACGGAAAGCCCCCGCGTCGACGCGGATCGGACCGACACTGGCAAGTGCATCGTCCTTGACGACGTGCATTTCGAATATCCAGGAGGCGTAGTGGCGCTCCGCGGCGTATCCCTGAAGATCGGCAGAGGAGAGACCGTGGCCATCGTAGGCGAAAACGGCGCGGGCAAGACCACCCTCGTCAAGCACCTCAACGGGCTGTTGAAGCCCTCATCGGGTTCGGTCACGGTGGACGGCATCGATACCCGCTCGAAGACGGTAGCGTCCATGGCGCGCCTCGTGGGGTTCGTGTTCCAGAACCCAGACGACCAGTTGTTCCAGAACCAGGTCGCGCGCGAGGTAGCGTTCGGCCCGCGCAACCTCGGTTACCCCACCGAGCGGGTCGAGGAGCTCGTAAAGTGGGCGGTCGAGCAGGTTGAGATCTCGGACCTGCTCCCAAGGCATCCGTATGACCTGGGCCTCGCCCAGCGCAAACTAGTGGCCATCGCGTCAATCGTGGCGATGGACACGCCTTACATCGTCCTCGACGAGCCCACGACCGGCCAGGATCACCCTGGCACGGAGAAGCTAGGTAGGCTCGTCGCCAGGCTGGGCGGTGCGGGCAAGACTGTCATAGCCATAACCCACGACATGGAGTTCGCTGCGGCGCATTTCGCCCGCATCATCGTCATGGCCGACGGGAAGGTCATCCTCGACGGCACGCCGCGCGAGGTGTTTTCACGCCCGGCGGTCCTCGAAAGGGCCGCTGTCGAGCCCCCTCAGATCACGCGTCTCGGGCAGCTCCTCGAGCTCGGTGAGTGCGTCCTCGATGAGGGGGAATTCCTACAGGCCTTCTCGCGGCGTCTTGCCGCTCTCAAGCCTTCGCACGAACATGAAGCTGGACAGCCGGCACGGCCGGAGGAGCTGTGACAGCTGGGAGGTGCGGATCGATGTCAAAACAGCCACACATTCAGTGCGGGCCGGGAGAGACAACCCCTTATGTGCTGCTCCCCGGGGACCCCGCGAGGGTGAGGCGGATCGCCGAGATGCTTGAGAACGCGCGGGAGGTCGCGTTCAATCGCGAGTTCCTGACGATGGTGGGAGACTATAAGGGGGTTGCCGTGACGGTGACGTCGACCGGGTGTGGGGCGCCCTCGATGGGCATCGCCCTCGAGGAACATGCCCGGCTGGGGGCGCGCGTAGCGATCAGAGTTGGAAGCTGCGGCGGTTTGCAGCTGGGAATGGGCCTCGGGGATCTCGTAGTGGCAACGGCAGCCGCCCGCTGCGACGGCACCACCGCGTTGTACGCAGACCCTGCTTTTCCTGCGGTGGCGGATTGGGATGTGACGGCCGCCCTCGCGGACGCGGCGAGCAAGACGGGCGCGCGCCTTCATGTCGGCCCCGTCCACTCCCATGACTCCTTCTATGTGGACGACTACCAAGAGATCCGCGAACGCTGGAGGAGGCTCGGCCTTGTCGCGTCAGACATGGAGACCGGCGCGCTTTTCGTCATCGGGCGCATTCGCGGGCTCAAGACCGGCTCGATCCTGAATGTGGTGGTCACCGCGGAGGGACACACCGATGAGGGCATAGCCCGGTTCCAACGGGGCGAAGAGATGACAAGGCGTGGTGAGCGGAACTCCATCCTGGCAGCCCTCGAGGCATTACGCGTGACAGCAGGCGGGCCCCAGCAGGTGTGAGGCTGGGGCTTCTCCCGCCCTGCCGCTTTGCGTTGTGCGGTGACCGCTGATCCAGGTCCGCTGTACAACCAGTTTATCTCTTGCTCGTCGCGATTCGGAAGCTTCCCTCCTGCTGCAAATCAGCACAGTCCTTGCCAGAGAGGGGTTCACTCAGGTGCGCCGCACAGGGATGCCGTATGGCCCGTCCTTCAGGTAGGCTATGGTGGGACGGGTTGGATGGGCTCCCTCCACCTTCGGACGGTCGCTCTTTGCCCTGAGCTCCTCCATCGCCTCACCCACGGCGAGCTCGACCATGCGCGCCAAGTCCGCAAGCGAACGCGAGTACCGCCTCTCGGGAGGCAGGAGCAAGTTGCCGTCACGCCCGGGCAGGATAGCCGCGTCCCTGGGCGTGATGTGCGGCGCGCAGTATGTGAAGTTCTCCATCGGGATCTTTGCGAAGACCTTTGCCCACATCTGCACCTGCCACTGGTCGGGCACGAACCTCCAGTCTGGGCTGGTGATGAGGCGCATGTACGCCTCGGGCCCATGCAGCGTCAGAAGATGGAGGACGGTCCTGTAAGTCGGGCTCCCCACAGGGTCGGCATCGACGTTGTTGGCCCCCATTATCAATCTTCCGCCCGGCCTGAGCACGGGTATGGCCACGACTGCCGCCTTCGCGGCCTGATAGTGGTTGATCCCCACAAAGCCTGCGTGGGTCACGACGATGTCGTACTCCCTGTCGACCGGGATGCTCACGTATTCCGCAAGTCTCTTCGTGGCTGCGATGTGCGCCTCCTCAAGGTCTCCCGCATACACCCCGGTCAGCTCGAACTTGCTGTTCAAGGTGACGTTGACTATGAAGTCGACCCCCGCCATCTTTGCAACCTCTAGGGATTCCTCGTGGCAGGGGTTGCCTTCGAGGACTAGATCGCGCGCGTTCGGCGAAGAGAGGAACTCCGGACCGTGAAAGACATACGTGCTCTCCTCCCCGATGAGCCCGGGGCACACGGACTTGCGCCCTCCTGACGTCCCGGCCATGAAATGGCTTTCCACGAGCCCCGTTAGGATCTTGATGTCGGATTCGAGATAAGCCTTGTTGATGAGCACATGGGTCCCGCGCGATGTGGTACCCAGGCTAGCGAGGCTCGCGCGATCGCGGCAATCGTGGCAGACGATCCTGACCCCGCGAGCGGGAACCGACGGGTCGATCATCTTCTCCAGCTCGTCCCTGGAGAGCACCCTGTGGGTGCCGGTGGCCGCTATCACCGTGATCCGGTCCGGCTCGATCCCCGTCTCAATGAGCGTGTCCACGATGGGCGCGAGGATCCCCGCCTCGCCTCGGTACGGCACTGGTCTCGTGTTGTCAGAGATGACCACGGCAGCAGTCGCCCCCGGCCTTCCCTCGCATTTGCGCCGCACTAGCTCCACGAGGCCCGGCGAACCTATGGGCCTCGCGAGAGCCTCCCGGATCACCCGCGAAGGGTCCCCGAGAGGCCCGGGTTCTGACATGGAAAGACAGACCGTCTCAGCCGGGAGCTCGACGTCCACCGACTCCGCCCCGAACACCATCGAAAACTTCGCCATCTCGATGCACCGCCCATCCTGAACGCTCAAGAAATGCTCAAACTCGGCTCGTGCTGCTCCGAGTACGTGCCTTGCTGCGCACTCCGCTTTCCTCTGCGTTCCCTACTTCTTCATGTTTTTGATTAGGCCGAAATCCCCTGTCTTGGCCGCAAGGAGAATCGGCCTCATGTACTCCTCCACGAGGGACGCAGACAGCGGCACGGGCATGTTCTTCAGCTTCATGTCGAGCTGCGGGTCCTTGGCGGCCGCCATGGCTCGCTCGATGTGCTCGTCGGTAAACCCCGGGATCTCCGCGAGCGTCGTCGGGAAACCGACCTTCTTGCTGAGGTTCACCATCCCCTCCGCAACCGCCACGCCGAGGTCGCGACCGCTCAGCCTCCCGAGGTCCGCCGAGATGTAGCTGTGCCGCTTGTAGATCTCGCCCACCACGCGAAGCTGGTCCTCCACGGCCGGCGCGAAGAACACAGTGTAGTAAGGGTTCATCACGGCGCACGCGCGCCCGTGGCTTGCGATGTCCACCAGCGAGAAGCTCGTGAGGTGGGCGCCGTTCGTGCCTCCCACCATGATCGCGTACCCGCCCAAGTCAGTGGCGAGCCCGAGCGCCTCGCGGACCTCGTCATTCTTCGGATCCTCGATGACCTTCTCCATGTTGGCCACGGCAAGCTCGATGCCGACCTCGGCTATCTCTCGCGCCAGCTCATACTGCTGCGGGCCTATCCCGAAGAAGACCTCGATGCAGTGGGCTATCCCATCGAAAGCCCCGTCAAGCGTCATCCCCCTGGGCATGGTCTTGGTGACCGCGTAGTCGAAGACCGCGCGCGACGGCACTATCGCCTCGTCCACGATGAGCTTCTTCTGCCCGGCCACGGGGTCAGTCACGTTGGAGTATTTCGTGAGATGCGCTCCTGAACTTGCCGCGCTCTGGACAGCCACCATCGGCAGGAGGCGCTTGCCTGTCTTGGCCAGCGCCGCGCTGACCTGCCCCGTGCCGAAGTACGGGTCGATCTCCGGCTCGTATGCGCCGAGATTCGCCAACACGTTCGCCGCTTTGACAGCATCGATGGTGCTGCCACCTCCCACTGCGACGAGGCAGTCCGGCTTGAACTGAAGCACGTACGTGGTGATGCGGTACACGTCCTCCCTCGGCGCGTTGGGGGCTGCGTCCGGGACGATCCGGTCTCCCGCGAGCTTCACGCCTCTCTTGGCAAGAGATTCCACCACCGGGTCCACCACGTGCTTGAACCAGTCGGCGCGGTTCGCCACCACAAGCGCGCTCCTACCGAACTCGGAAGCAAACTCGCCGACCTTGTCGAGGACCCCGAGGCCAAACGCGTACCTGTCGCCCTTGAATCCTTTCAGCAGTTCTTTCGCCCTAGCTTTCAAATGTTCCATTCCCGGCATCGTCCGAATACCTCCCATCCCAAAACCTTCGCTGCATTGTTCTCGCGCCCGTCGCCTTTGCCGCCGTCGTGCTATCGCTGTTCCCCTGATTCCACCCGCCGCGCCCCAAACGAAACTATCTGAACCAGTTCTTCGACGGAGATCTCGTCCTTTCCGAAATCTCCCACCTTTCTACCATGCTCAAGAACGACTATTCTGTCCGCCACCGGGTACACGTGGTACAAATTGTGAGTGATGAATATTATCGCTAGCCCCCGCTTGCGAGCCTCGTCGATGTAAGTGAGGACTTTGTTGGTCTCATGTACGGAAAGAGCAGACGTCGGTTCATCCAGGATGAGTAGTTTGCCGCCGAAATGCATGGTCCTCCCGATGGCTATCGCCTGGCGCTCCCCGCCGGAGAGAACGGAGACCTCGTCGTTCGCAGACCTGACCCGGATACCGATGTCTCTGAGAGCCTCCTCCGTGACCACCCGCATCTTCTTCCCGTCGAGCAGCCGGAAAACTCCCACTCTTCGCTGCGGCTCCGCACCGAGGAAGAAGTTCCGCGCGATGCTCATGCTCTCGATAAGCGCAAGGTCCTGGTACACCGTCTCGATTCCGAGCCTCCGGGCGTCCTTGGGGGACGCGAACTCCACCTTCCGGCCCTCGAAGCGCAGCTCCCCTTCATCCGGCCGATACACCCCAGTGAGGATCTTGATGAGCGTGGACTTGCCGGCCCCATTGTCACCAACGAGGCCCGTCACCTCACCTCGCCGTATGGTTATGTCGACGCGCTCGAGACCGGTCACCTTCCCGAAACGCTTGCAGAGTCCGATGCCCTCCATGAGTGGCGGAGCGCCCGAGCCGGGCGCACAATCGGTGTAGTCCGAGGCTACCGACGCTTGGGTCACCGATGCCACGATATCACCTCCCCCAGCCTCACGTTGAGCGCCACCGCAGCCACGACGATGAAGCCGACGAACGCCATGTACCAGTACGCAGGCGCCCCCACCATCACGAGGCCGATCCTGATGGACGCCATCGTGACCGCGCCCAACATGGCCCCGAGTATGCTGCCCACACCCCCCGTGAGGGAGTTGCCGCCGACGACCGCGGCAGCGATCGCCTCGAGCGGCAGATCCTGTCCCCAAACCGGGGACATCGAGCCCATCCTGCCAAGCTGAAAGCATCCGGCGAGACCGGCCATCACGCCAGCGAGAACGAAGTTGACGAGTTTGACCCTGGTGTCAGGAACGCCGAGCGCACGAGCGGCGGCCCTCTTTCCGCCGGTCGCGAACACCCAGTTTCCGTATGCCGTCTTTTGCAAGACCACCCAGAATACGGCGCCGATCACGAGCCACCACGCAGCGGAGATATGGAACGTGTGGTATACCTTCGCTCCTCCCAACCATCTCAGGAGTGGGACGTCGGTAAACACGCTGATCGGCCAGCCCTGCGTGAGATAGAGCGCCAAGCCTCTCCAGAACATCATCGCCCCGAGGGTCGTTATGAACGATGGGATCCTCGCGCTCAAGGTCACGAGGCCGTTCAGCGCGCCGATTCCGGCGGAGCAAGCCAGGACCACTGCGAAGGCAAGGTACGGATTCCACGACAAGCGGGTGACGAGCATGGCCAAGAGCATGCCCGTGAGGGCGAAATTGGACCCGACCGATAGGTCCATCTCCCCGGCTATCATGAGAAAGCTCACGCCCACGGCCACGGTGCCGAGCTCCGCCGCTACCGTGACGATGTCCCCGAGCGTTCCAGCACTGAGAAACTCCCTCTTCATGGATATGAAGACGGCATATACCACGATAAGTGCCACGGCCACTCCGACTTCCCTGTGGCCAAGCAGCGCCTTTATCCGCATGCCCACCCCTCCTTGGCAAAATGCGGGGAGGAGCCCCTCCCCGCATTTCTCGCGAGGCTTATCTCGCGGCTCATCTGTAGCCCTGTTTTACGAGAGACGCGACCGCGTCCGCGGTCTCCGCCGTAACGAAGCCCCGGCCCGTATCATAGTCAGCAGGGTTCAGCTTATACTTGGCACACAGATAGAGCTCCACCACGGCCATATAGCCCTGGAGGTATTGCTGCTGATCCACGGTGCCCTCGCAGATCCCGTCGGAGATGGCCTGGATAACTGTGGGGTCAAGGTCGAAGGACACCATGAGGACCTTCCCCTTCAGGCCGTCATCCCTGATCATCTTTATCGTCGGGATCGCTCCCAGCGGGCCCAGGGTGAAGATGGCTGCCGTGTCGGGGTTGGCCTTAAGGTAGCTTCGGAGGATACCTATCGCCTGCGTTGCGTCCTGGGTGATGTCGAGCTTATCTACCTTCCCGCCGAGCTCCTGGGTGATCACCTCGGTGATGCCTTTCGCGCGCGCCTCAAGGCCCACGTGGCCTGCCTGGTGGATCGCCACGACCACCCGCGCGCCCTTCTTGAGCTTCGGCAACAGCTGGCGCGCGGCCATCTTGCCGGCCTCATACTCGTCCATGCCGATGTACGCCATATAGGGGATGGTTCCGCGAAGCTCCTCCGGCTCTTTGCAGTTGATAGCGATGACGGGGATGCCACGTTTCCTGGCCTCTTTGATCGGCTCAGCCCAGGCTCGCGCATCGCTTATCGTCGTGGCGATCCCGCCGGCCTTCGCCTCTATGGCTGCCCGGAACATGGCAACCTGCTCGGGAACGTTGTACCCCGCCGGACCCTGGAAGATCGCCCTCACCCCGAGCGCCTTCCCGGCGTCCTGCACACCGCGCTGCACAACTGCCCAGAACGGGTCACCCGGGCCGGCATGGGCTATGACGTAGAACGTCAACTCATCCGCCGCCAACGTCGCGGAGTCAAACCCACCCAGCACAAGAGCGCAGCACAACACCAGCATCAACCCGACAAGCCTTTTCATGCGGAAACCCTCCTTCTTCACTCACGGGAATGTGACAGCCACTCGCGTCAGACTCCGCGTTCTCGAGGTTTCCTTCGTCGAACTCCTTGAGATCCCTAAGTGGCACACCGACAGTCTCCCACCTCCCCCCTCACGATGGGAGACCGGACGGTAGTCCCGAGTCACCAAGGGTCGCTTCCAGCCTGTCCGTCCGTGGTGCTTTGGCTTCAAAGGTTTCGCGCAACTTCGTCAGTTGACGGCAGTGAATGCATTTAGGTTTGTCGGTGGCTAGCGTGGCGAGCGTCCTTCGCCCACGGGCATCAGGTCATCGCGGCCATCCTCCTACACTTAGCTGCGGCCTACGATAGCGCTCGCGCTGGCCCGGCAACTCGCAGACACCCCCGGTCTTCATGCCTTCACGGGAATCCGCTCGAGCCTGGTGTACGGCTGGAGAGGTCCTCCCATGAGAGGCGACGCGTATTGGACAAACGCCGCGGTGACATCGTTGCCTGCTTCGTTTATGAACTCGTCCGGCACGAGCTTCTCTTCATTGGCCACGACCGCCAGATCACATGTCCCGAGCTCCACCTCATACCGCGGCCCGGGCTTCCGCGTGATGACCACCATCTTGTCGGTGATCCCCTGAGTCGCGCACCTCACGGCGTGCCGGCCGACCTCGTACGCTTCCTCCACGTCCACCGGCGAGGCCAATGCCGCCGACACCCTTTGGATCGTGCCAGGCTTGTCGCACCTTGCCTTAAGCTTCAGGTTCGTCGCCACGAGGTCGCAAAGGAACTCCCCGACCCCGCCGAGCTGCTTGTGGCCGAACTTGTCCGTGTCGATGGACCGGGACGAGGCTGTGACGTACCTCCCCGCCTCATCCTTCAGCCCTTCGCACACCGTCACTACACAGTGCCCGAGCCTGTCGTACACGGCCTTCACGTCCGCGAGGAACTTGTCGGGGTTGAAGGGCCGTTCCGGCAGGTAGATGAGGTGCGGGGCAGCGTCTTCGTGGTCTCTAGCAAGCGCGGTGGCGGCGGTGATCCAACCCGCGTTCCTGCCCATGACCTCAATCACCTTGACGTTGTCCACGACCCCGATCGCTTCGGTATCCAGCCCGGCATCCCTGACCGCGATCGCGACCCAGCGCGCGACGCTCCCGTAGCCCGGAGAGTGATCCGTCACCGCAAGGTCATTGTCTATGGTCTTGGGGACGGCCACAACCGCGAGCTCGTAGCCGGCGTCTCTCGCTGCCTTACTCACCTTGTTGGAGGTATCGGCGGAGTCGTTCCCGCCAATGTAGAAGAAGTAACGGATGTTGTACTTCCTGAAGACCTCCACCAGCCTCGCGCAATCCTCCGGCGACACCTTGTGGCGGCACGATCCGAGGGCGGCCGAAGGAGTCCCGCGAAGCCCTCGAATGACGGAAGGCTCCTGCTTGCCAAGGTCGACAAAGTCCTCTTTGAGTATCCCGAGGACGCCGTGCACCCCCCCGTAGACCCCCTGGATCTCTGCGTGCTCGAGGGCTTCCTCGACCACCCCTGCGAGGCTTGCGTTTATCACGGCAGTCGGCCCTCCGGATTGTCCAACGACTGCGTTGCCCCTAAGCGGCATGAGAACCACCCTCCTATGTGCTCTCGCCCCTCCATCGGACCCGGTCCCAGGGCACTGGGGGCACTCAGACAAAGTAGCGCGTTATCGCGTCCATGTCCTTCCCGCGCGTCTCCATAAGGACCCGCGTGGCCGCCTCCGCATCAAGGCCGTTGTGAACTATCTCGCTCACAGCCACAGCCACTGCCCGTGGATCGTCCTTGCCGGGGAATGTCACGTTCCTCCCCACGAGCGCGCCCCTGACCGTAGCCCCTGCGCGCATTCCCGCCGCGAACTCCTCGAGTATGCCGGTGGGATCGCCAGTTGACTCCCCGCCCAGCATGAGTATGGGACAAGTCGTGGCCCTCGCGACCTTGTCATAACCCTCGCAGTACGGGATCTTCAACCATGTGTACGCACTGGATTTTCCGAGCCCGGCAGCGACCCCCACGATCTTGATGAGTGCCTCAGCCTCTTTCAGGGTCTTGAGCTTCCCCTCGACCTTCCGCAGCATAAGGGCCTCAAGGAAGACGGGGATTCCCAAGTCAACCAGCTCGTTGATGGCTTCCACACAATACATGATCGTCTTGCCGGAATCCGGGTTCTCCGGATCGAGCCTGAACATTATCTTGGCGCCGTCAAGGCCCATGTCGGCGATGGAATCCACGGTGTACGCGGTCATCCTGTCATCCATCTCGAACACGACGCCCGCAAGCCCACCCCGGTTCATGCACCCGAGGATTACCTTCTCGTCCAGGAAGGAAGGTCCGCCAGCCTCCTGCACGAGGTAGTCGAGGACGAGCAGCTCCTCGATTATGTCAGGCGTCGCCATCACCCCATCGAACCTGGGGTCAGTCAGCACCCTGGCCAGGCGTGCAAGGAGGCCGTACCGGTCGCCGATGGCCACAGGGTCGTCGCCGACCTTCGTCACCATGCGCGCAGGGTGGTCGGTCGCGAGGATCGTGAGCTTGCCGTCACGTGTGAGCGTGCGCCGTCTCTTGCGGCTTTGGGCGATCTCCCTTATAAGCCCTGGCTCGTTCACCCGAATGTCAACGATCTTGTCGCATATCCTGGCAGGCAGGAAATCCTGCGCCCGGAACTCGTATCCTTCGATTGAGTACCCAAACCTGCCGGTCATTCATCGCACCTCCCGTGGTCTCTGATGCGGTACGGGCGTCTAGGACGGCGCGCTTGCGGCGCGCCTCGTTCGAATTCGCCGCGCGAGATAGCCGAATTCTCCACGCCCCGTCGGGCAAGCACCGGCAACCCTAGCGCCGTCAAGAAATGAGCAAAGGCGCCAGGTGCTCGCGGGTCTGAGCGTATGCCGCGCGGGCTTCCGGTTTGTGAAGTATCTCCGCCGAAAGGTAACCTTGGTATCCCGAGTCGCGCAGCGTCCCCACGATCTCACGGAAGTCCAGGTGCCCGCACCCCGGCGCCCAACGGTTGCTGTCTGCTACGTGGACGTGCCATATCCTGCGCGCTGCCTCCCGGAGTGAACCCGTGATCGACGGCTCCTCGATGTTCATGTGGAAAGTGTCCACAAGGAGGCCCACGTTGTCACCGGCGGCTTCGGCCACCGCAAGCGCGTCAGCGACGGTGTTGAGGAGGTCCGTCTCAAAACGGTTCAAGGGCTCGAGGAGCAACTTCACACCACGTCCAGCGGCATACCGAGCGACCTCCCGCATCCCCGCCACCACGCACTCGGTGGCGCGCTCCGGGCCGAGACCGTCCTTGGCCCGACCGCGAATGAGCCCGACTATCACGTAGGCGCCGAGCTCCGCCGCAAGGTCCACATGGGCTTTCAACCGCGACACAGCACCCTCGCGTCGTGCGGCCTCCGGATGGGACAGGCTGAGCCCCTCAGCGTATGCAGCTCCTGTCCCGAGCGCGGGGACCTCCAGGCCATGGGCCCCCAGCAGGCGCTTCACTGACGCAGGGTCGAGGCCCTTGGGATCGCCTATCGCAAGCTCGACTCCGTCAAACCCGACCTCCGCGGCAAGCCTCACCGCCTCTTCGAGCGGAATATCCGCCGCGAGTGGCGTCGCCTTCGGCGTCGCGTTCGCCACAATGCTCAATTTCATCTCAGCGTCACCTCGGTCATCCTCGCGCCTCGCCTCGGCCATTCCTGCACGATGATCATGCCGTGCCCATGGTGCCTGCGGCCATCCTCCCGCCCGGTCCTACACCGCGCCGGCTCGAGGCGTCCGGGACCCGATCCTGGGCCTAGGTGCCTCGCCACGGATTCACGTTTCCTTTCACCACAGCGCAAGGGTTGCCGGTGCCGGTTTCAACCCCGTCTCGCCGGGGCTCACGCCGGCGGATATACGAGAGAGTAGATGCTCCGCCCGCCAGGCGCAAGAGGCCCCTTCAAGACCGCCTCGATGTCCTCACGGCGCCGCTGGCTCATGTCCTCGATGGGCGGGAGTTTGCCGGGCGGGAACGCCTTGAGGATGTCGTCATGCAGCTTCACCATGTAGTCCAGGAATGCTTCCACACCCGGCCTCGCCTTCTCGGGATCGGCGAGCGTGGGCTTGCCGACGCATCCCTCGGGCGTAGCGGCATATTCAGCCGGACCGCAACCGATGTGCCCGTACCACGCTATCGGCCTGTGAAGCAGGTTGCCCGCCTTGTCCACGTGCCCTTCGGGTAGATAGCCCCTAGGCGTCGTATCCACGGCCTTCGACTGGTCCATGAGCTCCGGGAACAAAGCCAAGCTCCACGACGTCTCCACTTCGTCGGCGTGGATGAAAGGAGTCTCGTACACGCCGCCTTGATCTTTCAGCTTGAAATGGTCCTGCACGGCGTGGTACCAGTTGACGTTGATTATGATCGCCGGCACCTGGTACGTCTTGCCGAACTGGTGGATCGCCGTGGGGATCACGTACTCTTGGCCGTGCCCGTTGAGAAGTATCATCTTGCGGAACCCCATGTTCCAGAACCCGGCCATCATGGACTTGAGGAGCCCACAGAAGATCTCCTCAGGCACTATCACAGTGCCCGGCATCCCCATATGGTGGAACGGATGGGAACCGTACCACACGGGTTGGGCGACGGTGCAGCCGGTCCTAAGAGCAACCGCCTCGGCCATCCTCGTCACGAGGAAGGTGTCCTCGCCGATGCACGCGTTTGGCCCGTGGTTCTCCGTGGACCCCACGGGAACTATGAGGATGTCGTCTTTCTTGAGACGCTCCTGGATCTGGCTCATCGTCATGTTTTGCAGGTAAACGCCAGATGGTTCGTCCATGTGCCCCTTCTTTGGAGGCAGTTCCCAGTTGCCCATGTGACAATGCTCCTTCCTTCGAGGATTTCGAAAAACCAGCGCAAGGTCGGTCGCCCGTCCAAGGCGGGCCGCCCGTCCGTCGCGCAGTAACCGGCGGCCTCTTCGGGGGCCGGCAGTCCACCTCTTGACGCCCGCTGCGCACGGTTCACCGCACGCCGCCCGCCGCGCGCGACTGGTCGCCGTTCGTCCTCCGGCTCGACCGGTCCACGGCCGGAGCGGGCGGCTACTCGGGCGTAACGACCACCTTGACGGCCTTGCCGGACCTCATCGCTTCGAAACCCTCGCTTATGTTGGCGACGCTCACCCGATGCGTTATGAGAGCGTCCGTCTTGATGGCCCCGCTCTCCAACACTTTGATGGCGGGCGGGAACGTGTACTTCGCTATGTAGGTACCGAGCACGGCGACCTCGTGGCGGGTGATGTAGTACTGCGCCACAGGGGGCGCGACCGATTGGTTCATCCCAAAGAGGAGCACCTTGCCGCCGCGCCTCACGAGATCCAACGCCGCCGGGAGCAGCGCACCGACCGCGTCCACCACGACATCCGCGCCGATGCCCGTCTCGTCCAACACCCTTGCCTTGACGTCGGTGCTGCGCGGGTCGATCACGAGGTCGGCCCCGCTCCGCCTGGCTGCCTCCGCCCTCACTTCGGCCATCTCGGAGACGATTATCTTGCCAGCGCCGGCCGCCCGGAACACCTGGATGAACAGCAGCCCGATCGGCCCCGCCCCGAGCACGACCACAGACTCGCCCGGGTGCAGCCGCACTTTCTCGGTGCCGTTGACCACGCAAGAGAGAGGCTCCGCAAAAACAGCCGTGTCGGGCGGAACGGCTTTCGAGATCTTGTGAAGAGCCCGCGCTGGCGCCACGTTGTATTTCGCGAACCCTCCATTGAGGAAGATCCCGAGCGTAGTCATGTTTTCGCACATGTTCGGCATCCCCATGCGGCAGTACCGGCACCTGCCGCACGTGAGGTTGGGGTCGATCACGACCCTGTCGCCTTCCTGCAGGCCCTCCACCCCCGGGCCTGTCTTGAGAACGGTCCCAACGTATTCGTGGCCGAGAATGGAGCCGGGCGTGGCCGGGTGGCCGGGCGGAACCTCCAGGATGTGCACGTCGGTGCCGCAGATGCTGGCTGCGTCGACCTTGAGAAGGACATCGTCCTCCTTGTGGAGTGCCGGCACGGGGACCTCCTTGACAGCAAGCCTACCATTGCCCTCGAAGACCGCCGCCAGCATGGTCCTGTCTTCCATCGAAAACCCTCCCGAGCCCCCGCCCCTTAGATGAGAGCGGTGATCTTGCACTCGCTCCTGTCCGTCTGCAGCCTTATGATGTTCTCGGGCACCTCGTCCATGGTGATCCTCTTTGTGACGAGCGGCAGGACGTCCATGCCCGACGCGATCGAGCTTATCACCCTCGGGAACGTCCCGTGACCCGAATGGCCCTGGGAGCCGACTATGCGCGCTCGCCTCACCTGGAAGACCTCTCCGGTGACCGGGATCTTCGCATCCGCGCGGGCGACGATGGAGACCGTGGCCTCAATGGTCTTGCCTTCCCATATCGCCTGCTCGATGCCTGGCCATACAGCGGCCGGAAGGCCGGTGGCCTCGAGGTACAGGTTCGCGCCCATGCCGCGGGTGAGCTCCAGCACCGCCTCGGTGAAGTCCTGCTCGACAGGGTTGATGACGTAGTCGGCCCCCATCTTCTTGCCGAGCTCGGCGCGGCGCTTCGACGGCTCCGAGAGTATGACCCTCGCCGCGCCCGCGCGCTTCATGATGGCCACAGCCGCAAGCCCGATGGGCCCTCCGCCGCATATCACGACGTTGTCGCCGGGGCGGATTCCGCCTGTGACGTCGATGACGGCCGTGTACGCCACGGATGTGGGCTCAACCAGGGCTCCCGCCACGAACACGTCGTCACCGGAGTACCTCTCTTTGAGCTCCTCGATGCTCCAGACGTACCTAGCGTCCACCGTGATGTATTCCGCGAACGCCCCGTCGCAGCTGAACCCAAGTTCCTGAAGGGCCTCGCACTGGTTCGGGTACCCGTCAGCGCACGGGCGGCACGAACCGCACCACAGCATCTCCTCGGAGCACACGGCCTCCCCGGGTTCGAAGGGTTTACGCGTCCGCTTGTTTATGGCGTTCTTGCCGGCCTCGACGACCACGCCGGAGAACTCGTGGCCCAGCGTGCACGGGAACGCGGTGAGACCCGGATAGAAGATGTAGCCCTCTTCGTCCGCCTGCGCCATGTGGACGTCGCTTCCGCAGATCCCGCAGGCCTTGACCTTGATCAACACCTCGGTGAGACCGGGCTTGGGAACTTCTTTCTCCACCACCTGGAGTCTGGGATTCCGCCACACCTTGCTCCCTAGGTACGTGAGCTTGCCATCGATGTCCTTGGCACCGAGCTTGAAACCAGGCCTGGGCTGCCAGTCACAAGATAGAACGACCGCTTTCATCTCTCTTACCTCCATTTTCGACACGTCTACGGCCTATCCGGCTCCGCCGCATCGCGCCGGCCTTGATACTCCCCGCAAGTCCGACGGACCACCAGACGCGGGGGAAGGACCACGCGGCGTGCCGGCTCATCCCCAACTTTGCCGTCGATCCGCTCGAACAACATGCGCGCGGCTATGGCGCCGATATCGTACTTGGGTTGGGCGACGGTCGTGAGCTGCACCAGGTGGAGGCGGGCGAACGGGATGTCGTCGAACCCGACAACAGCGATATCCTCTGGCACCCTGAGGCCGCGCTCGTATATCGCCTCGAGCGCTCCCATGGCCATATAGTCGTTCGCGGCAAACACCGCGGTGACGCCCAGAGCCCGGTCCAGGAGCGCGCTCATGGCACGGTACCCGCCCTCCTGCTTGAAATCGCCCTCTACAACGAGCTCGGGATCGGGTTCGATGCCCGCCCGACGGAGCGCCTGGCAGTATCCTTCGTACCGGTCCATGCTTGCGGAGACGTGGGAGGGACCGGCCAAGTAAGCGATTCTCTGATGGCCGAGCCGCACGAGGTGGGTCGCAGCCTGGAACCCGCCGAGAACGTTGTCCACAACCACGCTGTCGGCCTCCACATCAGGCAGAGTACGGCCGGCAAAGACGAAGGGGATCTGCTTTGAGCGTAGAACCGTCATATCGCTCTCCCCCGCCTTGACCGACGTGAAAATGATGCCGTCCACCCTCTTCTCGACAAGAAGGTCTATGTACGCGGCCTCCTTCTTCGGTCTGCCGTCGGTGTTGCAAAGGATCACGTTGCTGTCGAAGTCCGAAGCCAGGTCTTCGACGCCGCGCGCCACCTCCGCGTGGAACGGGTTGGTTATGTCCGATATGATGAGGCCGATGGTCCCGGTCTTCCGAGTGTTCAACCCCCGGGCGAGCGCGTTCCGGGAGTAACCTATCTCCTTTATCGCGGCAAACACCGCGGATCTGGTCTCTTCAGCAACGTTTGGGTCAGCATTCAGGACACGCGACACAGTTGACTTCGAGACACCAGCGACCCTGGCCACGTCTCGGATTGTTGGGCCCAACTTCATCCACTCCATCCTTACGTATCGCCTGAGGCCGCGTAACGCATCGCCCCCCCCCCGCCCATCAAGCGGTTGCTGGGCCGCCCGCCGGCTTCCCGAGCCGACCCCTCGCGGTAGCCTCGCGCGCCCCGAGAAGCTGCGATCCCAAGCTCGGGTCGACGTGGCCGCGCTCAGCAGGCCGGCGGCAGGCCCTTCGCCCCGCTGGCATACCGACAAATCAGGGGCCTTTCCCGAAAAGCAGAAGCGTTGCGTGCCGCGTTGCGTTCCGCGTCCTGTCAGCTTTGGCTTCTGGTGCGAAAGAGGCACGATCCCGAGCGGCTCTGGGACCGGTCCCAGGCTAAGTAATTCGCCGCCGCTGTCCGAACTCCTTCATTAAGGGGAACGAGTTTATCCCGGGGTCTTACTAGCCTCTGAAAAGCGGTATTTCCGCTTTTGGTTGGTGCCTCGCCCGTGGCCTGGCGTGAGTGGCAGACGGAGCCGGAAGGCCTGGAATGGTGAGACGGAAACTATGACTTCTTCTACCGTGATATGATGGTAAAGAAGCCATGTTTGTTCGGGTGACTTGGGCGAGAGGTATTGGTTACCTGCGGATCGTGGAAAGTTACAGGAAGGATGGGGTAAGCAGGCACAGGGTGCTTCTCAGTTTGGGGCGGTGTGACCATCAGGCGACAGTGGAGACGGTGCGCGAATTGGTCAGGGAGTACCGTCCGTTGGAAAGAGCTCCGGTGGTGATCGCGGAGGTTGAGGAAGCATCCGGTCGCGCGCAGGGGAAGGGATATTTCCGGAAGCTGCGCGGGTGGAAGTAGGGGTGTCCTTATAAGACAGGTATGCCGTAATGAAGGCGAAGCGCACGAAGGAGGAGTCACCGGGTCAGCATTGGAGCTGTCTTTAAGGTGGCACGCAACGACCGCTGCGGCAAGGCCGGAGGCGGGCCATTCGTGGAGCCCGCCCGGCCTGGCCGCCCCGCGAGAGAAGTAGATGGGTAGAGGCCCGCAGAGGGGGCGGGCTGGGGCTCGCTGGTCGGATTGCACCTTGATAACTCAAAGACGGCGTGTATGCGGCAGCGAGGGGCTTTCATCAAGAAGGCGGCCGGGCCTGCAGGAGGATCGCATTCTGGCGTTGTAATGGAGGGTAGGCTGGTGCGGAGGTGGGGAGTATGGGGCGCAAGGTCATCTACCGACAGCGTATCCGGAGCCAGGCTGCCTCGGTGCAGGCGAAATCCCTTCTTGCGCATATTGCGAGTGAGGTCCGCGCCCGCAGGGAGGTGTCGGGCGATGAGGCGTACCTCATCACGCTCGACGCGTACCGGTTCTTGCAGCGAGGACTCCTTCGCCTGGGTCCCGGGCAGGTGGAACTGCCGTGCATAGCCGGGCGGGGAAGCCACATGCGCCGCGCGCGCAGGGACCAGCCCGAGAAGCTGGTGAGGGTGTCCATCGTCG
>DUSX01000030.1 GCA_012842395.1 Bacillota bacterium | reverse complement strand
GTACCAGGATCTAGGCTCCAATCATTTTGACGAGCTCAACCGCAACGCGACGGTCCGCCGCGCAGTCAAGCGACTCGAAGCCCTCGGATACAAGGTAACCCTGGAGGAGGCCGCCTAATACTGCCCCGGGGGGTCCGCGGCTCCGATGGGGTTATTTTCGGGGTAGCACCCAAGAAGATAAACCTCGACATCACGGTATGTGAAACAAGCCTCACTGAGTCAGGCAAAACCCCGCAACGTCGAGGAAAGCCCCGAAAGATCCAAGTCATGCTCGTTGACACTAATTACCTACAAGACAAGCATTCCCGGTCGCTTGAACTCAAAGCCATTTGATTCTACTGTGACAGCGGGGTAGACTACTGGGCCGGTAATCATTTTGGGTCCGTCTGGTGTTGCGATAAAGGCATCCTCGGTCTTTGTCCCGCTGATAGACGGGTTCCAGCAGAACGCTTGGTTCTTGCCAACCAGATCTTGAGTCGTCGGAGTAACCCTGATATCGCGTGCATAGTAGCCCATCGCACCGCCTTGGTGATGCAGCTTCCATTCACCCGCATAGCCCAGCTGTTCATACATCTCTATGGCCGTCAGGAGTGGCTCGCGCATGGGTCTGCCGACTCGAGTTTTGGCGATCATTGCACACTCGATTTCCAGATTGTGCCGAAACTGTCGGAGTAACTCTGAGGCTGGCTGGCCAAAATGAACAAGACGGGTAATGGATGTGACCAATCCCTTATATCTAGCGTTAATGCACAACATCAGATACTTGTCTACTCGTCTCATGGTCGGAATCGGGTGTCGGTACAAGTAAGCCCTCTCGTCAGCTGCCGATTGATATCCTACGGCGTCGATGCGATCCTTCCACAGTTCGGCACACAACCGCCCAATGACCTCAGCTTCGCTGTCTCCGGGTTTGACCTCCATAAGTGTGTTCTCGATGGCGGTGGACACCTTCGTTCCCAAGAACAGGTATCTATCTACTTCGCCCTCTGTCAACTCGTAGCGAAGCTTGGCAACATCGTCGGCGATATGGAGCAGGCCGGACACTGCAACATCGCATCCTACAGAGCCGTCGCCGACTATCTCCCTCACCAGTTGAAGCTCCCGGTTTTCATACCAATCGAAAGTTAAAAGAGTGAACCCGAGCTCCCCAAGCCCCTCCTCCTTCATCGCGCGAGGCGCCTCTATTGTGTTGGCGATCAGGTACAACCCATCGGGTGTTACCAGAATCGATGTAACTCCGAGCTCGGTTGCTATACCGACGGAGTTAAGCCCTCCGGCAGTTAACCATGAGAAGTTTGGTTGGGTCTTAAGAAGCAGGCCACTAAGCTGGCGCTGCTCAATTAGGTGTCTGACTCTTTGCAGTTTAACTTGCACTTCCTCAAGCCGATTCAACGCAGTCATCGCCCTCCTCCGACTGTTATGAGTTGATTGTACTCCAATCGCGCCGGGCTGTCCACTCTCCAATATAGGCACGCATGTGTCAAGAACAGCGGGGCAGCCTTCCCTCGATCTGATTCGGGTTTGCGGACACATAGGGGCTTGGAGTGGTCAACGGACGTCCGCACTATCGGAAGACCGAGCGTCACGTTCACGCCGCTCACGGCCACCCAGCGGCCGCTGCTATCCAACTCGAAGCTCACGGTTTTGAGCGGTATGTGGCCCTGATCATGGTACATTGCCACTGCCACATCATACTGCCTACCACGAGTCTTCGCGAAGAGAATGTCTGGCGGGACCGGACCCTCAGCGTTGATGCGCAAGGCTCGTGCTTCCTCGATCGCTGGGCCGACCTCTTCTATCTCTTCCGCTCTGAACAGGCCCCCTTCGCCCACATGAGGGTTCAACCCTGCGACCCCGATTCGAGGGCAACCTATGCCCAGCGCTCTTGCAGCCTTGTCGGCAAGCCTGATGACAGTGTGCACTCGATCTTTCCCAGGAGATCGCAAGCCCTTCGAAGGGACACGCGAGTTGTAACATCTACCATGCGCATGCCCTTGTCTACCAGCTAATAGCGTAGTCTCGTGTACCAGTGAGGTCCGCGAATATCTCGGTTTGGCCGGAATAATGATATCCCGCCACCAGGTTAAGAGATTCCTTGTGAATGGGTCCTGTGACCACCGCATCAACCTTCCCCGCCATGGCAAGCTCAATGGCAGAGCGAATGTACTCGAACGCGGCCCGGCCCGCGTCTGCTGACACTCGACCGTACGCGTGCGTTGTCATGTCTACGTTGTTCAGGTCAAGCACGTCGACGGTGCCCGGACTGAACTCCGCCTCCTCAACACCGGGGACCCGACGGAGCCTCACGCCTGAACCTGTGAACCGTATGGCATCGGCCACCGCGCCCGCGTCTCCCACGATTGCTCGGCGACAAACGTAGTATAGCTCGACACCAGCTAGTGTCTTAACGGCGATTTCGGCACCAATACCGGCCCGGTCTCCCATCGTTATCGCTGTCAGCGGAAGCTCACGAAGCCTCGAATCCTGTCTTTCCAAAGAGCGGGGAGGGTGGAGCGACCATAAGTGTGGTAGCCACCGTCACGACAACCCTCGACCCGACCGCACGATTGGTCGAGGAAAAGGCGGCCGAGAAAGGCAAACGCGTTTCAATCAAGCGGACCCTCTGTTCAAGCGCTTTTGAGGCCTTGCTCGCGGGGAATCCCGAAGAACACGACAGGCTATTGAGCGTATACGTTGAAAACCTAGCCAAAGAGGCGGACGTGATCGTGCTTGCCCAGGTATCCATGGCCAAGCTTGCGCCGAGGCTCGCCGGACGGGTGGCAGTTCCCGTGTTGACAAGCCCGAACCTGGCCGTCGATGCCGTCAAGAGAATCATTGATACTATGCCGTAGGAACTGTGGACGGCCGAGATAGAGACGCACGAGCCTAGGGTTGAATTCATGCGGGCGGTGAGAGCGTCCGCGCTCGGGCATTCACTCCACCGCCCGGGGGCAGGCCACCGTTCGCCCGGCCCAGCCTCCCACGTTCGGCACCACCGGCGCGACCACGGTCCCCAACCGTCTGAGGGCAGTCGCGCGGCGTCCGGGCGTGCGACGTCTGAGCCGCTATCTGGAGCGGGCGCTCTGCGGGGCGGTCCGCGGGGCGCCCCGCGCCCCATGCGGCTTCTTTGTTGCCTCCCCGGCGCAACGCCTCGTCGTCATTTCATCCCTGTTAAGGCAATGCCCTGGACAATCTGCTTCTGGAAGAAGGCAAAGACCACCACCGCCGGCACCACAGCAAGGCTCGCAGCGGCCATTATCAGCTGCCACTCCGGCCCCGCTTCTCCGCTAAACAACGCGATGCCCACTGGCAACGTGCGCATAGCGGGGCTCTCAATGACGATGACCGGCCACAGGAATGCATTCCAGTTGCCCAGAAACACCAAGATGCACAGGGCAGCCAAGGCCGGCTTGACTTGGTGCAATGCCACATGCCACCATACCCCGAACTCGTTCAGGCCGTCGATCCTGGCCGCGTCCAGCAAATCATCGGGGATCCCCTGCATGAACTGGTTCATGAGGAACACGCCAAAGGCGGACACAAGGCCGGGCAGCATGATGCCCCAGTATGTATCCACTAGTCCTGCTCTGGTAAACATCATGTACCAAGGGATGATCAACATTTCCGTGGGGATCATGAGCGTGCTGAGGATCAATACCAGGATCAGCCCGCGCCCAGGGAACTTGATCTTTGCCAGCCCGTATCCCGCCATGGAGTCGAAGAAGGCCTCGCTCATAGTGGTGATGACGGCCACGATCGCGCTGTTCAGGTACCAACGGAGGTACTGCGTGCTCTCCAGCAACGTGCGGTAATTCTCCCACGTCGGCTTGCGCGGGATGAGGCTGATGTTGAAAATCTCCGCGCTCTCTTTGAACGACGTGGCCAGCATCCACAAGAACGGGAAGACCATCAAGATAACCCCGGCCATGAGCAAGATGTGCAGGCCGGCGGCACGAACGTCTCGGGCCCGGAGCAACACGCCCGAGCGTTTCAGATTCTCATGCACATTCCCGTGTGCGGCTGACTCTCGCATAGGTGGGGTTCTCCTCTCGTCGGAACCGGCTCAGTATTCCACACGGCGGCTCAGGATCTTGAGTTCGATCAGCGTGACCACCAGGATGATGGCAAAGAGCACGACGGTGATAGCGGACGCGTATCCCATCTGGAACCTGTAAAACGCCTGTTTGTAGATGTACACGACCAAGCTGAGGGTGCTGTTCAGGGGCCCGCCGAGATCTCCCTGCCCATAGCCCCCGGAAGTCATATTCATGATCTGCGTGAAGATCTGGAGGGAATTGATGGTTCCCAGGACCGCCAAGAAAACGACGGTTGGATTCAGCAGCGGCAGCGTGATGTACCGGAAGATGTGCCAACCGTTTGCCCCGTCGATCTTTGCCGCTTCCTTGTACATCGGCGGAACCATCTCCAGACCGGCTAGGAAGATCACCACGAAGTATCCCAGCGCCTGCCACACCACCACCGCAGTCACGCAATACAAGGCTTGCTCTGTTCCCGATAGGAACGACTGGGCTGGTAATCCCAGGCTGAGCAAGATCTGATTGAAGACGCCGCCGTTCTTAAAATACATCCAGCGCCAGACCCAGCTCACCGCGACAGTAGAGGTGATATATGGAACAAAGTAAATAGTGCGATAGAACCCTCTGAAGCGATTCACAGATTGAATGGTCACGGCCACTACGAGGCCTAGAATCAGCTCCAGGGGCACCGAGATCACGACGTATAGGAGGGTGTTGAGAGCGGCTTTCCAGAAGACCGGGTCATGCCACAGCTGAACGAAGTTCTGCATGCCCACGAAGGGCTTCCGGGTCGACATGACGTCCCACTGGTGGAGGCTCATGTTGAAAGCCGACAACGCGGGGTAAATGCGAACGACCAGGAAAAACACGAGTGGCAGCGCAACAAACGCATACCCCCACAATGCCTTCCGTTGCCGCAAGGACAAGTGCACACTCGCCATCAAGACACCCCCAAGACTGGGGTGTGCGGCAGGCGAGCGCCCGCCGTACACCCCAGCGCCGCCCGATGGATGTACCGGGCATCTCCCGGTCAGCGGTCAGCGGTTACTGAAATACTCGTCCCGGATCTTCTGCTCATTAGCCACGAGGCGGTCGAGAGCCGCCTTCGGGTTCGCGCCCTGGAGGCGGACTTCATTGGTGGCATCGATTATCGCCTGACGCTCGGACGTTTCGTCCACGAAGAACGTGGCATACGCGTACTTGAGCCCCGCCAAGAACGGGCCATAGACCGGATCCTTCTGGAGAGCGGGGTCTTCCGTCAGGGCAAGACGCGCCGGCAGTTCGCCAACCTGCTCCAGCCAAACCTTCATTACCTCTGGAGAGGTGAGGAACTTCAGGAACTTGATGGCTGCGTCCCGCTTCTCGCCCTTGGCGTTGACCGTCAGGGCATTCATCCAGAAGGAGCCGACGTTCGCACGAACGCTAGGATTCGCGGCCCGCACGGGGAGGGTCGTGACACCCCAGTTGATGTTCTTCGCCTTATCCTTCAACGTCCCAAGGGCAAAGGAGCCATCGATCATCATAGCCGCCTTGCCCGTGATGAATGCCGTGCGGTAGTCACCCATGAACGTGGGATCGCCCACGTGGTACTTGGCGGCCAAGTCCGTCCACCACTGGAAGGCCTCATATCCACCGGGCTTCGAGTTCCAGAGCACCTGCTTGTTGTCGGCCGAGAACGGCGTTACGCCCCACTGCCGGAGCAGCACCTGGATAAACACGTGGTTGTCCTGGCCGTCGGCATTCCAAGCATAGCCCTCTTGGACGAGTTGCCCGTTCTTGTCGCGCTTGGTCAGTTTGATTGCGTAGTCCTGGAGCTGCTCCCACGTCTGCGGAGGAGCGTTCGGGTCCAGCCCTGCCTCTTTGAAGAGGTCCTTGTTCCAGAACAATGCCAGAGCCCGCACGGCCGTGGGCAACCCCCAGTACTGGCCGTTCAGCTTAGCCGCGTCCACCATGGGGAGAAACTCCTTTTGGATGGTGCTGGGCGGGAACGCATCCGTGGGCAGCGGCTGGAGATAGCCACCCTCCACGTACTTCGGCACCCAACCATAATACAAGTTGACCACATCCGGCCCTGTGCCCGCAGGAATCGAAATGGCAACCTTCTGGTTGAACTGCTCATACGGGAAGGTTTTCTGCTCGACACGGATTCCCGGATTCTGCTGCTCAAACTGCTTGATGAGGTCGGTCATGAGCTTGACCTTGCTCTCATAGTAGTACTGCCAGTACTCGATGGTGACCTCTTTGGCCGCCGCAACCGCCGCCGAGGCGGCCCACAGCAGAGTGGTCATGACCACTATCATAGATAGGCTCAGCCAGCGCTTAAGCATCGTCTTCTCCTCCTTCGGATGACTTCCCCAGTTGAGACCCGCATTGCACGACGCACAACCGTTTCTGACGCTCTGGTTCCGCATCCCCGTCTGTGCCTCACCTCCTAAGCCGAACCTTGCACAGCCCCCTGCCATTCTCGCGAGAGCTGTTCTCGATACGCTTTCATAGACGCTTCACGGGCGTTCCAAAAGACCGCGCTCTCCTCCAGCGCTTGGCGCCGCCGCCGCACGTACGCGCCCAGCACCGGCTCAGCCGGCCCGCCCGGAAGGCGCCGGCGTGCCACAAACTCAACAGGATCCAAAGCGGCCTGAAGCTCCTCGGCCGTCAGGTTTGTTCCCTGCCTTCCTCCTGTGACTGCGCGGACCTGGGCTTCCAGTTCGGAAAGGGTGAGTTGCGGCCACTCTCTGCCCGCGACGCTCAGTTGAGCTACCAGCCTGCTCACGACCTGGTGAGCAAGGCGGAACGGAAGGCGGTCTCGACGCACGAGAGTATCCGCCAGCTCGGTAGATGTGGCGAAGCTCCGGACCACACGCTGTTTCAGCACAGCTCTATCAACTTCCATTGTGGCCAGAATCTCGCCGAGGAGGGCCGCGGCCTCGTTCAGACGGCTGCATTGCTCGTGTACTATCGGCTGTAGCTGACCGCCCGCGTCGTTGACGTCACCGAAGGGGACGTTGTGCAAGAGCAGCCGCGCATCGGTTTCAGCGCTGATGACCTTGCCGAGCAGGGCACGTGTGTGCTCTAGAGCCACGGGATTGCGCTTTTGCGGCATGATGCTGGAGACCTGGATGAACGCATCGTCTAACCGCACGGCACCTACCTCGTTCGTGGTCCAGAACATCAGATCACACACGAACCTGCTGAGATCCCCCGCCGTGCCGCTGCAGATCCCTGCGAGCTCAAGGGCATAGTCCGCGGATGACACCGCGTCGTACGTGTTCTCGACGAGGCCTTCGAAGCCCAGCGAAGCGCTCACCCACTCACGGTCCACGGGAAACCCGGTGCCTGCTAGGGCCGCGGCACCCAGCGGAGACAGGTTGGTGCGCGTCCATGCCTGGGTGAGTCTTTGCCCGTCGCGCGCCACCACTGCCTCCACGGCGGCGAGGTAGTGTCCGAACGTGGTGGGCTGGGCTTGCTGATTGTGGGTGTATGCCGGCATAACCGTGGCGCGTTCCCTGTCCGCAACATTCAGGAGGATCTCCCGGAGAGAGTCAAGCCTCCGACCGAGCTCGATGAGCCTGTCGCGTGCCGCCATTCGGAAAACGGCCGTATCCAAGTCATTGCGGCTCATGGCCACATGCATGGATCCCGCAGCCTCGCCTCCGGCTTCCCTCGCAACCCGGTCCTCGATCATAAAGAAGAGGTCCTCGAACCGGGGATCATACTCAGCAGGCACGGTATCGTCAGGGCGCTCCATCATCGGACCAATTACCCGCAAGAGGGCACGAGCCGTCTCGGAAGGGATGATCCCGCAGCGCATAAGCATGATGACATGGGCTACGTTTACTTCAAGGAAGTAGCGCAGGAGGCGGCTTTTCGCGAAATCGAAGTCCGGCCGCAGGACAGCCTCCACATAAACCGGGTTCCGCTCCTCATTCAGCTGCCCCGCGGTCGTCTCGGTGGTATTCTGCCGCCCAGTCCGTCCCCGTCCGTCTGGAAGGCACGCCCGCGACGTCTTTTCATCATGCGTCATCGACGTCATTCTCCGCTCAACGACCTTTCCTTTACCTCGCAAATCCCCAGGGCTGCCGCACCTAAAAGCCCGGCATCGGCCCCTAAGGCGGAAAAACGCAGCACCGGCACCACCGGAGATAGCTGCCTCATCCTCTCCATCACGGGGTTGAGCAGTGCGTCGCCAGCCTGGGAGATCCCGCCGCCGAGGATGATCGCGTGGGGATCCAAGAGCACGGCAACATTAGTCAGAGCAGCCGCCAAGTAGCCTGCGATCTTGGCGACCGCCTGCTTTGCAGGCTCGTAGCCCTGTTCCGCGGCCTTGAACAGCGCCTCTGGCCCGCTCGCGGGCACGGTCGCGGTATCGGTTGCGCACGACGAGGACATGCCAGCGCCTTCGAGCATCCCCCCCGGCAGAACCTGTTGCGCCCATCGGGCGATGGCCGGCGCAGCAGCCATGCTCTCGAGACACCCGAAGTCCCGCACATCGGCCGGGTTCCAGGAATGGTCGATCACCATGTACCCCAATTCGCCAGCCGCATAGGTGGCGCCGCGGTATAGCTGGCTGTTGATAACAACGCCAGCGCCGATCCCTGTCCCTATCGCCACGAAGACGAAATTGGGATACTCGCGGCCATAGCCGAAGGCCTGCTCTGCCATGGCGGCAGCGTTCACGTCATTGTCCACCCGCACGGGGATTCGAAACCTCTCGCTGAGAAGCCTCCGCACGGGCGCCTTCTCCCACCCTACTGCAGGCGCGAGACTCACCGTGCCAGTATTCGGGTCTGTGACTCCGGGCGCGCCGACCCCGATCGCCAAGACCCTGTCCCAACCTACCTCGGCCTCGTCCACGGCTCTCTGAACGGCGGCGAAAATCGCGTCGGTGACGGCGCTTGGAGAACCGTTTTGCCGCTTCGGCGTCGGCTCCTCGATGCGGCACAGCACTCGGCCGCGCAGGTCGGTCAACCCAACCTTGATGTTGGTCCCTCCGAGGTCGATTCCTACCACGAACCCGTGGGTGGCGTTGAACTCCAGCATGATCGGCGGACGGCCACCGCTCGATTCACCGGTCCCAACCGGTCGGACGAGCCCGCTCCGGACGAGCACATCTATTGCAGCCCCCACCGTGGGCTGGCTCAACCCGGTCACCCTTGAGAGACCCGCGCGTGAGATCGGGCCCTGGGACTCGATGGTCTCCAGAAGCAAGTTCAAGTTGTGGCGGCGTACGCTCGCGGTGGTTCGGAGTGATGCAAAAGCCATCGTTCACACCAACCTGCCATTCTTCCCAGCTAGTTGGACCGAAGGGGACTAACTTTCTTACCCTGCCTAACTTAGTCGTACCTTCTACACCAACAGCCGGATTCCTTCTGAAAGCGGATCTTTTTCATACCGGCCGGCCCCCAGGCGCCCGGCTTCGGGTGGAATGACTGACGCCCCCTGCCGCTCTCGGAGCGGACGGCGTCTGCGCCAGGGTTGCCGGTGTTGGCGTCGGGCGGTTGGGCGCCTGGTCGCACGCCCCCTGGTCGGCCGCGCGGTTCGCGCCATCGCACGGACGACGAGCCAGCTTTGGGAACGATTCGCCGCGCAATTACCGGCAACCCTGGCACACTCGGCCCATTGAGGCCCTCACCACCAGAGGCTGACCATCAGGGTGCCACGCAAGGTCCGCTCATGGCCGACCCGCTCGGGCCTCGTCAATTGGTCGCGTTGTCCTGCTGCACTCGGGGCAGGCTGATCATGTTGGCAAAGATCCGATACCCGCCCGGCACAAGGTCGTCGAGCTGGCGATACCAGACGTAAGCTGTGTAGATGTATATCCCTTTGCCGTAGTTCGTGATCAGCCAGGCACCCTGTTGAGACGGTTCGCCCGGATCGTTGCAGGCGGTAAGGGCGGTGTACTCTTTGGACCAGCTATTGGGGAAGTACAGGCCCCTTTCCTGGATCCAACCGTCCCAGTCCGCCGCCGAGATCTTGTTGGGGACATTGAACAGCATGTGATCGGGCTGCAGCACCGTCACAGGGGCCTCTTCAACGGTAACCCGGTTGCTGCTCACCGCGATCGGGAACGGAGCGTAGTCTTGTCGCCATTCCCCGGTCTTGTTGTACTGAACGATCAGGTTGCCACCGTTCCGGACGTAATCCAGCAGGCGTCGGTTGTTGGCCACCAAGTCCGGACGGCTGAGATACGCCCGGATTCCCAGGATGATGGTGTCGTAGCGCGATAGATCCCCGGTGTTCAGGTCAGCCGCGGTCAGGAGGTGGACGTTCACGCCCATCTCTTCAAGGTACTGCGGAACCTGGTCAAATCCGCTGCTGACGTAACCGACGTTCAACCCAGGCGCGACCTTCACATCGATGACGGCCAAACGCGCTTCGGCCGGCTTGTAAAGATAGCGCGTGTTGATGTGCGGGTAGGAGATTACCTGGTAGCCTACGTTTGACACGCCGCCGTCGTAGGTTGCTCTAGCCCCAATCGTGTAGGAACCAGTCGGAGCGTGTGCCGGAATGACGATCTTCACGGGCACGGAAGTCTCTTCACCTTCGGACTTCAGCGTGAACTCCGTGGCCGAATCCGCCAAAGCCCAGCCGTCGGGAAGGTCCAGAACCACCCGCCCCGTCACAGGCCCCTTGCTGTTGTTGCGCAGGCCTACGGCCAACTCCTTCACCGTAGAGGTATCTGACGCAGGCGTCATGAGTTTCTCAGGGGTCAGCGACACGGCCACAGCCGGCACGACCCGCACCTCTGCCGCTCCTGCCGTGGACAAAGGCACGCCGCCGACCTCCCAGTTCGCGGTTGCTTGGATCGGGCTGTCATCGTAAGCGTCAGTGTACGAGGCGCTGGCCGGTACGGTGACTTTGAACTTTGCCTCTGCCTTCTGGTTATAGGCCACGCTGGTGAACTCGGCCGTTTGAGGACTGGCGGTCCAGCCAGCGGGAAGGTTCAGGCGAAGACGGATGTTCTTGACGTCCTGATCCCCCCGGTTCCAAAACGAGGCTGTGACGGTGACAGTCTGGCCAGGCACAACATCTGTATCGTCCGCCGTCACGTCGAGTGACGTAGCGAAGAGGTCCTGAGCGGCTTGCACAAAGTCGCGTTCCTTGTCGGCTAGGCGTTGCAAGACCAGGGACCTCTCTGCCGCCGATAGCGGGATCGAAGATACCGTGCTTTCCATCTCCCGGACCAATTGAAGGCCCTTCAGCAAGTCGCCGGCCACGGCTCCGGGCTGAGCATAGTTAAGCCCGCTGAGGATGCTCTGGACCGTGCCCCTCAGCTGAGAGATCCGCTGGCGAAGGCTCGCAAGCGCGTCCGAGGGCGCGTTGATCCCGGCGACGAGAGCGTTGAGAGACGTGTCGATCCCGTCGAACACGCTTTCCTCTTTCGCCGGAGCGTTGACAGTGCTTTCGACTAGCCTGTAATGGAGGATTTGGTCTCCCTTCTCCCCAGGGCGGACCATGCCCTGGCACTTGTGCATGGAGCGGGCCAGCGCGCCGATCTCCTGGTAGGAGCGGCCGAGGATCGGGTTGAAGGCGCCGACGTTGATGTGGACCGTGGGCTTTTCAGCCCAGGCATCCATGCCGTACTCGTCGCTGACCTTTGCCTGGACGTCCGGTGTCAGATAGATGGGTTCTCTGGAATCCACGACGTAGAGCTTCTGAACCTGCCAGGGTTGCAGCCCCTCATTGCGTATCTGCTCGGGGAACTGGTTGGGATCTGCCGCGGCGCTGACCGCCTCGAGAATCAACCTCCCCACCGCCTGGTGCTGGCCATGTCCGTGGATCGGATCATGGTGGGTCATGACGACCTCGGGACGATACTGGCGGAAGACTCGTACCATACGGGACAGGAGCTCTGTATGCCCCCACTTTTGCAGGGCCTCGTCGCCCGATTTGGAGAAACCGAAGTCAATGGCGCCGAGGTAAAGCTGGACCGCACCATCTATAGTGCGGGCGGACGCAAGCTCCTGAGATCGCAGCACCCCGAGAGCCTGATACAGCTCTGGCCCGATTTCGTTCTGACCTCCCTCACCATAGGTCGCGACGAGGTAGTACGTGTTCATGTGCGCCCCTTTGCTGAGATAGGCGAGAAGCGCATTGTCCTCGTCATCTGGGTGAGCCCCCACCATCATAACGGTTCCCACCACGGGAAGCTTTTGCATATCCAGGATAAGTTTCGCCATCCCCGTCTCTGGAATGGCGTTGAACTCAGCGTTTCGTGCCATTACGAACGGAGCTGGGAAAAGCGTCAGGACCAACGCGAGTATGAAAACCGCTAGCCGGGTCTTCCGCATCTTACCGTTCCTCCTTACGTTGGTTTGTGTTCGCCCGTGTTCCCGTCTCATCATCCCTGCTGCATCTTGTCCGCCGCGTTGTCCACATCGCCGTGTTCATCTGCGCTGACCCGGACAGCGCCGGACAGGGTTGAGCCACACACGTGGCGACCCCACCGACATCTGATGCACGACCGAGTCCCTGCTCCTGGATCCCTCCCCTCCTGTTGTCCCGAGCCTCTCCCAGGCACGAGAACCGTGCTAGACAGCCGCCCGGGGGATACTTTGATAGCCTTATTAAGTTATCGGGATAATAGTTCACCGCGTTTGTTCAAAATCCTGCTTTCTTTATTTGGTTTTCAATTGGACAGGCAGCTCAGTTCTGGGAGGTCCTCACGCAGTTGCGTTTGGAAGAGAAACCGCACCTAGGAAGGCCGTGCGGTCATGCGTGCAGCCCTCGGTAGTTGGCTGTGTGATAACCGGTGTTCTCTGGGCGCGTGGACGGCGCGGGCGGCGCGCACGTTCAAGGCCGTCTCGCGATGGGCTTGCGCTCCCCTCTGGGTATCTCTGAAATCGCTGCCGCGATCTCCGCCGCCACCCTGGCGTTGTTCTTGAGGAGGGAGAGATTCGTCTCGACCGAGCGGCCGCCGGTGATCTCCGCGAGGCGGGCCAACAGAAACGGCGTCAGCTCTTTGCCGCGGATCCCGCGTTCATCGGCCTCAGCGAGCGCCTCTTCTATGGCACGGTCCACGATGGAGCGCGGCAGCTCATCCTCTGCGGGCACGGGCACCACCACGAGCAGCCCTCCGGGCAGGCCGAGGTCCCGCCTCACAACGAAGGCGCGCGCCACATCCTCTGCCGTCTCCGCCGTGTGGTTCAAAGCCAGGCCTGAATCGCGATAATAGAAAGCAGGGAAAGTGGCGGTTTGGTACCCGACCACGCAGACTCCCGTGGTCTCGAGGTATTCAAGGGTCCGCGGGAGATCCAGGATCGCTTTTGCCCCTGCGCTCACCGTAACCACGTTTGAGCGTGCGAGCGCGTGAATGTCGTGGGATACATCGTGCAGCTCGGCAAAACCCCTGTGGACACCGCCGATCCCGCCGGTCGCGAACACACGAATGCCCGCACGCTCCGCTATCGCCAGCGTCGCCGACACCGTCGTGCCCGCCGACCGCCGCCTTGCGACCACCATGGCTACATCAAAGGCCGCAGCCTTGCACGCGGTCCTGTCGCCGGACAGGCGGTCGATCTCGACCTCGGTCATTCCGACGTGGATCACGCCATCAATAATGCCTATCGTCGCAGGCACACACCCTCGAAGGCGAACGATCTTCTCGACATCGAGGGCCAGCTCCCTGCTCTGGGGATAGGGCAACCCGTGGGTAAGCACCGTCGACTCGAACGCGACCACCGGCTCCCCCCGCGCTATGCTCTCAGCAACCTCATCCTTCACAACCCACATGCAACATCACCGCGCCCTTTTCTTCCACACTTCTGGATTCACGAGATTCGGCGGGATCTCGCCACGAATCACAGCGACGGCGTTCTGGGCCGCCATAGTCGCCATCTTGGTCCTGGTTTCCACGGACGCGCTCGCGATATGCGGCACCATGATCACGTTATCCAGCTCTCTCAACTCCGGCTCGCACTCCGGCTCACGCTCGTACACGTCGAGCCCCGCACCCGCGATCTTCCCAGCCTTGAGCGCGCGCACGAGCGCCTTCTCGTCCACGACAGGGCCGCGCGACGTATTGACAAGTATCGCCGTCCTCTTCATGAGGTCGAATTCCTCGTCGCTAATGAGGTGATACGTAGACTCCGTAAGCGGCACGTGGAGGGAGATAAAGTCCGACTCCCTGAGCAGGTCCGCTAGCTCGCGGTGCTCGGCGTTGCACCTCCTCTCGACCTCCTTGGGCGCACGCGCTCGGCCGGAACTGGTGTAGAGTATCCTCATGTGAAACCCGGCCGCTCTCTCAGCCACAGCTTGACCGATCCTCCCGAGCCCGACTATGCCCAGGGTCTTATGATGGATATCCTGGCCCAGGAAGAGCATGGGGCCCCAGCCCTTGTACTCGCCCGCCCTCATGAATCTGTCCGCCTCGACCACGCGCCTCGCGGTCGCCATGAGCAACGCAAACGCCAGGTCGGCGGTGGTATCTGTGAGCACGCCGGGTGTGTTCGTCACAGAGATCCCGCGCACCGTGGCCGCACCCACATCCACGTTGTCGAACCCAACTGCGTAGTTCGCGATGACTTTGAGGCGCGGGCCGGCAGCGTCCATGACAGCAGCGTCGACCTTGTCGGTCAGCAGGCAAAGGAGAGCGTCCTTCCCCTTCACTCCCGCAATGAGTTCCTCTCTGGTCGCAACCCTATCGTGCGGGTTTACTTCGATCTCGAACGCCGTCGCGAGGACGTCCAGCCCTGCTTGGGGGATCCTCCGGGTAACGTAGATCGTCGGTTTCACGCTTTTCATCTCCTGGCAAACATGGATTTCTCATAGCCGGGGCCCAGTGGCCGCGTGGCACGGGGGAAGCCGCACTACAGTGCCGAAGGGCCTCCGCTCACACCTCGTCCTACGCTCCCTGATCCGCGCCCGGGCGAGCTTCCTTGCGAAACTCGAACCTGTAATGGCACGCCAACCTCCCCATAACGTGCACTTCTATCGCAACCTCTCTCCCAACGGGCGTCACCACAACCTCGGCGAACGACCCAGACGGCCTTCCCGCGCACTCCCACGCCTCAACGAGCGAGCCCACAGTAATGTGGGTCGATGCTCGCCCCACGAGCACGTGGTTCCAATGAAGATGCCCATTGACGCAGAAGGGGGTCCAGCCCAGTTCGACGAGCTCGTCCACGAAAGCCGGACCCCAGGGAGGATTCTGGGGCTCACCAGGAGGGAATAGCGGGTTACGAGCCAAAGGTACTGGCACAAGCGGGCGGTGGCTGAACACCACAAGCACACTGCGACTGGTGTGTGGGACTTCCGTCAGCAGGCCTTCTACGTCAGGCTCCGCCGCCTCGGTGTTGAGAAAGAGCACGGGCCACCCTTGCCACACCTCGAGCCGGTTCCTCTGAGATTGCAAAGTGATCTCTTCGTTATCCTCCAGGCTAAGATGGACCAAGTCGTGATTACCGGGCACGTACCTCACATGACTTACGCGACGCTGGGCATGACGCAGCGAACGCGTCTTCTCAACCAGTTCGCGGAGGACAAGCGCATCCTCGACAGGGCCCACGTTGTTGACCCGGTCTCCGAGATCCACGACCAGGTCCGGCCCGAATTCCTCCATCTCGCGCATAAAGCCCTCTAGGAGCACGAACGCGTAGCTTCCAAGCTGCGAGCCGTGGTCGGGCCCAGCATGAATGTCCGTGATCACGCCTATGCGCAACTCGGACCGACTCATCCTGGACGCGTCACTCGTGTTCGACCGACACTGGTGCACTCGCGTGATCCTCCAATCCTTCTGCAGGCACGGTCGAGCAGGAGAACGCCCGGGGCGGCGCTCTCCTGCCCCATTCACACGAAGCCTGGGTAGACAAGTAGACTGTCCTATTTGTTGAAGAGTGAACGTGTCTGCTCGTCGATAGCCGCAACTGCCTCTTCCACCGACCGCTGACCCGCCCACACCTGGTCCAGCTCACGCCTCATGACGGTGAAGTACTGGTCGCTCTCCGGGAATAGCGGGAACGGTTTTGCATTCTCCATGACGTCCAGGAATACCTGCCGGTGCTCAGGCGCCCCGGGAAGACCGAGGAACGCAGGGCCGTACGCGACGCTCTGGATGGCGGGAATACCCATGCGCGTTTCGCCGACGATCCTCTGACCCTCCGGCCCCGCGAAGAACGCCATCACCTTGAAGGCTTCCTTCGGGTGCGTGGAGCCCTTCGGCAACGTCCAGAAGTTCACCCACAACCGGCATGCCGGCTCCATGCCTGCGGCCCAGACCGGCATCGGGGCCACATCCCAGTTGAGGTTCGGGTCCTTGGCAAAGGAGTTGGCCCATCCGACCGTGGCCACGTACATGGCGGTCTTCTGAATCGCGAACGCGCTCGAGGCGTACTTGAAGGCCTCAGCTTGGCTCGGAGAAGGAGCTATGCCTTCCTTGACCATGCCCTGGAGGAACTTCAGGACCTCCACCGCCTTGGGCTCGTGCAGCGCGTCGCGATTAGCCTCGGCGTTGATGAAGTTCGCCCCGTTCGTGAAGAGCCAGTCGACGAAGCCGTCGGCGAAGGTGTCAAAGGCATACCCGAATACCGTGGTGCGGCCGCCTTCCACTTTCGTCAAAGCCCTCGCTGTACGCAGGAAGTCTTGTCGCGTCCAGCCGGCCTTCGGATAGGCGACACCAGCCTGGTCGAAGAGGGTCTTGTTGTACGCCACGACGCTCGTGGTCACGTCCCGCGGCAGGGCGTAGATGCCGCCCCGGAACTCGATAGCCTTGCGCACCGCAGGAAACAGCGCGTTCAGGTCGTACCCTGCCTCTTTGATATAGGGGGTGAGCTCCTGTAGCGCGCCGCGCGGGACCCACGAGCCAAGCTTATCCATGCCCAGCATGGCGACATCCGGCGGCGTGCCCCCGGCGATCATCGTTAGGACCTTCGTATAGTATTCCGAGGAGGGGATTTGCAGGTACTCGATCTCGATATCAGGATGCGCCGCTTCAAAGGCCGCCTTGAGTGCGTCTAGAGGACTCCCTGTCTCGAAGCTCCACCACGTCGAGACCCGTACTTTCGTCTTGGCAGCAGCGCACGGCGTCACTGCGATGCCCAGCAGCAGCACAAGGGCCATGACCCCAACGAGAAACCTCCTGACTCGCATAAATCGTGCCCTCCTTCTGAGTGGAATTCAGACTCTCCCGCCCTGAGAACGCTGTAGACGACAGTCGCACATTCGTACGGCCCTCTCATAGCCTCGTCAGCCCCGTGCAATAGGCCCGTGCAGCGGACCCGACGGTCTGACGCCTGCCCTGCCTGGCACATCCCCCCTCTCGTTCTTCCCGCGCTCTCAGCTTCGTAGCAGTACTCTCCCCCTCCCGCGGCCGGACCCGGCCGCGCTGGGCACCCACCTTGCAACACCCGGCAGCGGCGCGCCCGCCATCACCTAACGGCCTCCCAAGCCGGAAAGGGCGATCCCCTTCGTGAAGTAGCGCTGGCCGGCGGCAAACACAATCAACGTCGGGATGAGAGCGATCAAAGTGCCTGCCAGCATGATCTCCCACTCGGTGGAGTACATTCCTCTGAAAAAGGCGAGCCCCACCTGAACGGGCATCTTCAGAGGGTTGTTCGCCACGATGAGCGGCCACAGGAATGAGTTCCACTCGCCCTCGAACGTGAAAATCCCGAGAGCGACAAGGGCCGGCCGGGAAAGCGGCAGAATGATGTGCCAGTACACCCCAAGGCGGCTGCATCCGTCGATTCGCGCTGCGTCCTCAAGTTCGTACGGAAGGGTCAGGAAGAACTGGCGCAGCAGGAAGGTCCCGAAGGCCGAAAAAGCCCCTGGCAGGATCATCGCGGTGTACGTGTCGAGCCAATGGAGGTAGCGAATAAGGATGAACCTGGGGATGATAGTCACCTGCCCCGGGATCATCAACGTTCCGAGATAGAGCATGAACATGGCATCCCGCCCCGGGAAGCGCATCCGCGCGAAGGCGTATGCCGCGAGGGACGAGGTCAGAAGACGCAAGAACACAACAGAACAGGCGATGAAAGTGGAGTTGAGAAGGAAGCGCCCAAAGGGCACGCGGTTCCAGGCCGTCGTGAAGTTCTCCCAGTGCGCGGGATGGGGAATCCACCGGGGTGGGTAGTCGAACACCTCCCCGGGTCCTTTCAACGATGAGGAGATCGTCCACAGGAACGGCAGGACGGTGGCGACGCACAAGACGCTCAAGATAAGGTAGGTCGCCGCCTTCCCCAGCCGTTCCCGGGTGGCCTTACGCATGGCTGTACGCCTCACCGTTGGAGCCGTTGAGATGCTGCCGGTCCGGGTAGCGTCAGTCATACGTCACCCACCTCCCCTGATAGCGGAACTGCACGTACGTCACGGCGAATATGATGAGGAAAAGAACCCAAGCTATAGCCGCGGCATAGCCCATCTGGAACCACTCGAACGCGTTCTTGTAAATGTAGAACACCATGCTCTCCGTTGACCCTGCCGGCCCGCCCCGGGTCATGATGTACGGAAGCTCAAACATGTTGAAGACGCCGATGATGCGCATGACGAGCACGAAGAAGATCGTCGGAGAAAGCAGGGGGAGCGTGATGCTCCAGAACTTCCTCCATGGAGTGGCACCGTCGATGAGCGCCGCCTCATAAAGCTGTTCCGGAATGCCCTGCAGGCCCGCTAGGAAGATCACCATGTAGTAGCCGGCTGACTTCCATACATCCATCAGGATTAGCGCTGGCTTAGCCCATGTGGTGGAGTTGAGCCAGTCCGGAGGGTGGGCTATGCCGATAGTCCTGAGAAACCAGTTGACGAGTCCGAACTGGGGGTCGAGAAGCCACACCCAGACTATGCCGATGGCGATGGTCGAGCTTACCGATGGGAGGTAGAGGGCGGTGCGGAAAAAGGTCATTCCTTTCACGGCCCTGTTTACCAAGAGCGCCAGCACGAGAGAGACTGCCGTGCCTAGGGGAACGATGCCTAACGTGAAGTAAACCGTGTTCCGGAGGGCGCGCCTAAAGCTCTCATCCTGGGTGAGGAGCTTCGCGTAGTTGGCAAGCCCGACGAACACGGGAGGGTTGAATAGGTCCCACTCGTGAAGGCTGATCCACAGGGAGAAGACCACCGCAAACACAGTGAACACGAGAAATCCCGCGAGGTTCGGGGCGAGAAACAGCCACGCCTCCCATTGCTCGCGCCACCGCAACGAACGCCGCTTGCGCTGCACTGCAGGCACGATCACTCCTCCCCCTTTCCGTCCACATCCCAACGAAACACCGAGTATTCTGCCGCCGGGACGGGGAACAGCCATCCGTAATCGCCCGCTCGAATGACTTCGCGCTGCCAGCCGCAGGCCCCCGAATCGGTCCGGTATACCTCTACCGTCGGGCTGGGCGCCCGCGCGCCCGGCTCTGGCTCATCCGTCTCCACCTCAGCTTTAGTTGGCGCTGTAACGGTGACAACAAGATCCGCCCGCTTGCCCCGGTTCACGACGAGGACGAGCTCGTCGCGCGTCCCCTTCCACCTGCTCGCCTTGAGTCCGGCTGGGATTCGCAGCCCGAGGTCGTCCATGAACCTCGCGCCCGCCAAGTACGGTGCCGCGGCCTCTCTCACGCGGATCGCGTCCTTTAGAGAACGAAGCATGCGCGAGCGCACCCTCGCATCGCGGACGCGGGTTTCAAAGTGATCGGCCTCGACCCAGAAGATGCTGCCCAGGACGAACGCGCGGTCCAAATCGCGGTAGAACAGCTCTTCCTGCAGGGCGGGGTCTTCAACGTTGCGGGGATTGACCATATTGATGAGGGTGTGCTCCGGGAAGGTGAACTTGTAGAGATTGAAGAATTCGTCGTACCGCTCGCCGTTCCAGGCCACGTTGGCGAATACGCGGCTGCTGTATATGTCGCCGCAGTTCTCGATCATGAGGAACGCGTCCGGACGAAGTTCCCGCAGCCTTCGCGTCGTCCGCTCGATCAGGTCTACATAGGCCATGTTGAATCCTGAGGAGCCCTGCACTGGACTATGAGCATGAGAGGCGTAGCACGGCAGAGGCGTGGCTGAGCCCAACTGGTCGAAGTAGATCCCCCTAGCCCCGTATGCCTGGCACATCCAGACGGCGAATTCCTCCAGATAAGAGCGCCACTCCGGGCACGACGGGCACAACACCACCGTCTCCGCCGGGCCGTATCTTTCGGGGATCGGCTCCCCCTTCTCGTCGCGCAAAAGCCAGCGTTCACCCAGGGACGGCAGGTACTCGGAGTGCTGGTCCATGATGCGGCTGTTGATGTAGAACGTGGTGAAGCCGCCTGACTCCTGGACGTAACGGACCCCTTCGTAGAGCTTGAGCGGCGTCCCGAGCTCCAGGTCGGGATTGTAGTCAGGATAGTGACTGTCGAACCCCAAGTGATTCCAGCCTGCGATGAAGAAGTGACGGCTCCGGAACTCGGCCCTGTCGCGGTCAAACAGAGCGGGGATGTCCGCGAACCGGTGCGTTATGCCCTCGTGGCGCCGGAACTGGTAGTGGGTGGTGATCACCACTTCCCTCGCGAGGTCGGCCGGTTGTTCCTCCTGCTCGACCACACGGTCGAACCAGCCACGGTACTCCATCGCCGCCTCGTGCCAGTCCCCCGAATGGACGCGCCACACGACAGGGTTCGCCTCATACGCGCCTCCGGGCTCGATATCCACGTACTTCCGGAAGGCCAGCGCAACCCACGGATCGCGCGGTCCGCCGGTCTCCACGCGCAGCCCGGTGACGGGGAACGACGGGTCGTATGAGGCGACGTACAGCCCGATGTCACCGTCCGTGAGGTCCATCCACGTCATTGAAGCAAGGCCGCAGTAGTTGATCTCCCGGGCGTACCCGTAGGAGGTCGGGACGCTCTGAGCGCGCCCGAATCCGAGGTAGCGGTCGCTAGAAAGACTGGCGGGAACGTCATGGACCTTCTCGCCCGCATGATGCGGATAGAGCAGATCCGGCGTGCCCGGCAACCGGACGGGACCCAGGCGCGGGTAAAGGATCTCACGGACCGCGGCGCCGGCCCCGTTCGCAAGGACGAGCCCCCAGCTGAACGTGCCGTCGTCGCTGAGATCCAGCCAGTAGCGCCCGCTCACAGGCCAGGTCTGGAGGCCCGCCTGCCTGCCGGAAGCAGCCCCGGAAAGATCAACATCGCGAGGAGCCTGGGAAGCTGTAGGAACCCCGGGAACTGCACAAACCCCGGAAGCTGGGGAAGCCGAGGGCACCGTCACGCACTCGTTGAACTCCACCTCCACCGCGTGTACCCTCTCCTGCGAGCACCGGCACGAGCCTCGGGGGTGGCCTGTCGATGTTGGCGATGGTGCGCCTTCCGCGGCCGGGTCCCACATCTCCGCCCCGTGCGCCTGCGGCTGCCCGACACGCGGGGAGCGAGGCCCGAGCCCGCTTGAGACAACGCGAACGCCATGCGGGCACAGGCGAATCTTCCGGCCCTCGGCTACGAGAACGACCTCAAGGAAAGGTATTTCCCCCGTCTTGAGAGCGGGCTTTGCCAGGAGTGGTCTCCCGCTCACCGAGAGCCGCGCAATGGACGCGGAACCCGACTCGAGTTCGAAGTCGATGGCATCTTTACCGTACCAGGCCATCTCGTCTCTCCCACCCAAATGGAAGCTTAGTACCCCTGCCTCAGGTACTGGCGACGCATGGTTGCATTGAACTCATCGGCCCCAGGGAGGTGATTGCTCCTGTATATGCTCGGGCGCAGGCCGCGCTCGACCAGCCGCTCGATCACCGTGGCCTGCAGCTCCCACATGAGGTACGAGGCTGCGATGCCCGACACGGGACAGATCCGCTCGCCCCCGAGCGCGTCCACTTCCACCACGGCATCCCCGTACGGAACGCACTGGTCTAGCACGAGGTCCACCACCTCGTAAAGACGGCGTCCGCTCTGGTGCTGCGGAGTCATGCGCGCGGACGCGCCCACCGAGGTGAGCCCTATGGTCTTGACGCCCATCAGCCGCGCCCTTAAGGCAAGCTCGACCGGCAACACGGCGACGCCCGATACGGAGCCGATCATTAGGACATCCCCCGCGTCCAACTGGGCCCGCGTGAGAATGTACTCGGGGAGGTCCCGGATCTGGTCGAGAAAGAGCCGTTTCGGGTTCGGGGGGGTCGCACGCGGCCTGGACTCGTGGTCCACCCTCACCTCGACACGGATGGGGCTCACCATCATCAAGCCACCCGCGCGCCCAACAGCCTCCGTCATCAACATGTGCCCCGTATCGTAGAGGTTCCACGTGCCCCCGTTCACCACGGACTCCACGATTAGGGAGGCGGCCGCGTCTACGGCCGGACCCTGGGTTTCGTCGATCTTGCTCAGCACCTCTCTTAGGGCCGAGGAATACCGTTCCCGCAGCATAGGCTATGAGCTCCCCCTTTCCGGCCCCCACCTGGTCTTCGGCCACGCCCGATTCGGGAGGCCCTATGACCTCACGCAATGCCGCTCGCGCGACACACTCTCTCGCAGAACCTCGCAGAGCGCCACCAGATCACACGACGAGGTGTCACGGCGCAATGCCTTGTTTGAGAGGCGTCGCAGGCTGCAGCTCGACCGGGCAGACAATCGATTGTTCCAGCCTCGCGAGGTGGCCGTCGGTGATCTTCACCCCGTCAAGCTCGAGAGCGCGGAGGGCCGCGCCCACCCATGGCTGGAAGCGGGCTGGGACATACCGCGCCAGGGGCATCATGCGTTCGACTTCGGAGCGAAATGCCTCCAACACGACTGAGCCGGGCCTCATCACTCCACCCGTGGCCGAGATCGCACAAGGCTCCTTCTCCGCTCCCAAGCACGCGACCAGGCTGCACCCGAGGACAGCCAGCTCTTTTCCGGCACGTTCCAAGATGTCGCGAGCGACCTGGTCGCCATCCTTCGCGGCCTGGGTCACAAGGAGAGTCAGGCCGGCGATGCGTTGCCTGTTCAGCTCGTTGCTGTATATGAAGTGGCGCAGCTCCTTGTCGAACGAATAGTGTAAAGCGCGCCGGAAGATATCCCGCAGCTGGGTCGCGGGCCCGCGGCCATCCACTGCACGCGCGACCGCCTTCAAGGCCTCAACGCCGATCCAGTAACCGCTGCCCTCATCGCCCACGAGCGGCCCCCAGCCTCCGGTCGTGACCCAGCGGCCACGCCAGCGACCGCAGGCAAATGAACCGGTGCCAGATAGGACCACAACCCCGTCTCCCTGGGGCAAGGCCCCGCGGAATGCAGCATAGGCGTCGGATTCCACGACGATCTTCGCCTCCGGGACCACGGGCCTCAAGGCCCTCTCTGCGCTGTCGGCCGGAAAGCCAGGAGCCGAGAGATAGACCACCCGCACCTGCGGGAATGCTTCCTGGCTGCCGCCCCCGCCGGCCAGACCGCAGCGGCTAAGGGCGCCCAGGACCGCCTCCCTGACCGCATGCCTCGCATCACGGTCCGGGACAAAGAGCGTATTGGTCGGCCCGCCGTAGCCGAGGCCGAGGACCGCCCCGTCTGACGATATCACACAGCCGACAGTCTTCGTGCCGCCGCTGTCCACGCCGATGGATATCGATTGGCAAGGGTCGTTACTCAAGCAAGCTCGCCTCTTTCGTCGGAAGCTCCAGCAAACCGCCGCAACTGAAAGCGGAGGATGTACCTGTCGGCGCGGTACAGGGTCCGGACGTACTCCACCCTCTGCCGCCCGACACCTTCAACCGTCCTGTCTGCCACAAGAAGAACAAGCTGTTCACCCTGGGCACCGAGCAGGGCGGCCTCCTCCGGAGTCGCTAGGCGCGCCTGGATGTACTCAGAAGCCTTCAGGATCGCCAGGCGGTACCGGTCCTCAAGCAATCGTTCGATCGGATAGACCTCGAGGTCTTGCTGAAGAAGGTCGGGACAAAAGGCGCACGGAACGTAAGCTTCCTCGAGCGCCACGGGCACGGATTCGGCCATTTTCAGGCTCCGAATGAAGTAGACCTCGCTGCTCTCCGGCAGGTCGAGTTGCCAGGCAAGCTCGCCGTGCGCCTGAATGACTTGCCAGGTCAGCAGCTTGGAGCCTGGCATGAGGCCGCGGGCCCTCGTTTCCTCCTGGAAGCTACGCAAAGGCACCTCCGTGCCAGCGCTCTGGGGTCTCGTGACGAAGGTGCCGCGGCCGGGCGTCCGGTCAAGGAGGTGGTCCGACACCAGAGCGGCGACGGCCCTCTTGATGGTGGATATGCTGACCCCGAACTCCTGGCTCAGCTCGGCCTCAGAGGGAAGACGCTCGCCCGGTGCGAGATCCCCGGACAGGATGCGGTTCTGCAGATCAGTTTTGATCCTCAGGTAATGCGGAAGCTTCACATCAGCTTTCAACGCGTCGTCATCACCTTAATGCCATTAATGCTACTAACATTCCATTCCTTGTTTTTCGATGTCGGCTCTGAAAATCCTTCTTTCCCCAAGAGTTTTCTGAAGCGGCTAAGAAGGCGTGGCTTGGAAAGCGGTGACCGGTAGAAGATATCGCCCCGGGAGCGGTACACGCCGCCGGGGCTACAACACATTATCAACCATAGGTCTGGCCTTCACAGACTGGCCTCCCAGCGCCCTCCGAGCAGGTCAGGATCGGGCGCTGCTGACGCAACCGCGCTGCCTACCCACTCAGTGCCACTCAGCGCCCAGCACCTGCTCACTCGCTCACTCCTTTAACCCTGCGCCCGTAACACCGCTCACGTAGTATTGCTGCAACGGGAGGATGAGGACCACAGGAACGACGACCGCCAGGACGGACGCCGCAAACATCTGGCTCCACATCATGAGGTTCTCCTGGTTTAGCTGTGCGATGGCCACCTGAATGACCGTGAGCCTCGGGTCGCGCGCCGCGATCAGCGGCCACAGAAACGACTCCCACTGGAAGAGAAAGAGGATCAAAGCCGCGCTGATCGTGACCGGCTTAGCCAGAGGCATGTAAATCTTGGCAAACACAGTCCACCAGGATGCGCCGTCGATTCGGCCGGCGTCAACGTAGTCCTTGGGAATGCCCATGAAGAATTGCCTGAAAAGGAATATGGCGAGGCCGTTTGAGACTGAGGGAAGAATGAGCGCCCAGTAGGTGTCCACCAGCCGCAACCTGTTGGCGACCTGGTAGAGAGGTATGGCTATGGCCTCGAAAGGTATCATGAATGACACCAATACCAGGAAAAAGAGAAGACTCTTGCCCCGGAAACCGAACACTGCAAACGCGAACCCACACATGCCGTTTATGAGGACCCCAGCGATGAGGGTCGCGAACGACACAACAAACGAATTCACCAGAACCCTGCCGAAGCCCTTTTCAACGAACAGGGCGCGATAGGCACTGAGTGTGGGGCGCACGGGAACGAATGCTCTCCACGAGAATGGCATCAGATTCTCGAATATCTGCTGGTCGCTCTGCAGCGACGAGACTAAGGTCCAAATCAGGGGGACCAATGCGAATACGCTCAACAAGACGAGGACGACGTATAGCCCGATCCTGTGTTCCTTTCTCTCGACCACCGTGTCTCCACCCCTCACTGTTCAGAGCGCAGTAGCCTAAACTCCAGTCCGACGGTCAGCAGGACAAGGAGGAGTATTACGACGACGATCGCGCAGGCTTTGCCGCGGTCTCCGTATATGAAAGCATTTCGGAAGGCCTCGTACATCAGCACGTTAGTTGACATCGCCGGGCCGCCCTTTGTCAGTAGGTACATCGGGACGAAAAGCAGGAAGTTGGCGCTTGTGTCCGCCACCACGACGAATGTGAGCGTTCTTTTCAAAAGAGGAAATGTTATATACCTGAAGGTTTGCAGCCCGTTGGCACCATCTATGGTGGACGCCTCATACACGCTGGTCGGCACCTGTTGAAGCCCGGCAAGTATGAAGATCATCCAGTATCCGGCCGCTCGCCATGTCGTCAACGCAACTATCGACCACATGGCCTGACGAGAGCTGGTCAAGAACGGCTGGGGGCTTATCCCAACCATAGCCAGCATGGAGTTTATCAGACCCGAGTTCGGGTTCAGCATTAACCCCCAGAGCACACTCGCGACTGTCGTGGACACAGTCACGGGCATGAAGAATATTGTGCGAAATACGTTTATCGCCTTTCCGTCCCTGTTCACGAGCAACGCAAGGATGAGGGCAGCGCATATTTGCACGGGGTTTATTACGAGAGTAAAGAGAAGCGTGGCCTTGAACGATTGCCAGAACGTTGGATCCTGCACCAGGAACTTGTAGTTTTCAAGCCCCACCCAGCGTACGTTGCCTATCCCCGAGAAACCGGTGGTCTGAAAGCTACTGACAAGCGCATTCGCTATCGGAAACAGTCTGAAAACAAGCAGGCCTGCGAGTGCCGGCGCGAGGAAGAAGTAGGGCGAAAATGCCTCAAGTTTCCTTGATATGTTCTGCAAGACTCATCACCTCTGGCGGACAAAGCCCCCTTATGGGAGCTTTGTCCGCTGTGTGTGTCCGGGGCTGAGGCTGTTGAACCTCCCCTAGCAGCTGTCAATTCGCGCCACCCCAGCAACTGCTTTGCGGGCTTTGAATGGGCCGGGATGGCATAATGCGGGAGCGTCCAACGCTCTCGGACCCTCCTATTTGTACTTCAACAGCATGCTATCGATCCTTGCAGCGGCCGAGCTTAACGTGCTCTTGACGTCCGCCCCGTTACGTATGTCCTCAATTGCCTGCGTGAGCACCTGTTCCCATTCCAGGTATCCGGGAGTGAGCGGGCGCGGAACAGCGGTGTTCTGCGCCTCGTAGGTGCCCAGCCTGTAGATGTCGTCCGGCCACTTGCTGAAGCGAGGATCTGAAGCTATGTAGGCAAGAGAGTTCTTATTCGGCGGCAGATGGCCATCAAGTTTGAACCATTCCACGCACCCTGGCGCCGTGGTAAGGAACTTCACCCACTTGGCCGCTGCATCGGGAACCTTCGTATATTTGTTGATTCCCAGGTGCCAGCTTCCTGTAGGAGTCGCCGCGACCCCACCGGCAAAGTACGGGTGAGGCGCGTAGTCCCATTCAAGGCCGGGGGTATTCTGGAGCGTCTTGTAGTTGAACTCGCCCGCCACCAGCATCGCCAAGCGCCCACTCGTGAAGTAGTTGACCGTCTCTTCGGTGGTTATCCCCTTGGGGGCCACCTTGTACTTGTTGAACAGGTCTTGATAGAAGGTGAACGCCTTAACCCACTCCGGTGAGTCAATGTAGCCCCGTGATTTCAGACCGTCGTCGCTTATGCCCTTTCCTCCGAGGGAGTTCGGAAGGGCAAGGCACTGATATGGCCTATTGACTTGGTTCAAGCATATACCCCAAACTTCAGGGATACCGTCCTTGTTCTTGTCGATGGTGAGCTTCTTTGCTAGTTCTAGCACTTCCTCCCACGTGAGCCTGTCTTTCGGGTCCTTGGACAGCGGCGCAATGCCGTTTTCCCGGAAGATGCGCTTATTGTAGAAAAGAACTTGCGTTGAGTTGTTAAGCGGCGCGGTCATCAGCTTCCCACCGGCTTTCGCAGCCTTTAGGGAAGCGTCAACCCACTGGCTTTGTTCACTTTGCGTGAAGTACTGGTCTAGAGGCAAGAGATAGCCGCGGGACGTGTAGGCAGCCACCAGCGGTCCATCCACGAATAGAACATCAGGCGTTGAGCTTTTTGACCCAAGCTTGACCTCGGTTATCTCCATCAATTGCGTGAACGGGTAGTACTCGACCTTGATCTTTATGTCCGGGTTCTGTTTCTCGAACATCTCAACTAGCTTGGGCAACGCTTCATTGTATGGAGCCGCCGCCATGCTGGTCATAGTAACGATGGTCTCGCCGTACGCGCCGCAGGTCACTCCAAGGAGCATAACGGACATGACAACCAGGATAAGCCATTTCACCGTTCTTCTCATGCCCATCGCCGGCTACCTCCTCGTCATTCTTCGTTATCCCTCGTCATTCCAGGTACTTGAAGAGAACCGTGTGACACACGACCTCCTAGAACCACCTCAGGGCCACCTCGGCAAACCGTCATAACTTCGCGCTGCCCCTAAGCACCGAGGGCCTGCCTAGCGCCATGGATGAGCCTTGCCATCGCGGGACCGGCGACCGACGACGCGGTGACAGCGCCTACGACGCGCCGCGTCTGAATCCGGCGCGGAGGAGCGCCGGAATTCTCCGGGTCCCCGTGATGCAAAGGATCGACCATCGGCGCCTTTAGCAGTCTCGTGAAAAGAAACGAAAGCCCCTAGCGCCCTACCGAGGTGATTCTTAGGAGTAGCAGACAACGAACCCGTGCGCTCTCGATCGTCCTCGTCCGCCAGGACCCTGTCTTCGCCTTAGCTGGACTGTCCGCGGAGAGTGCCTTCCCTCTAACAAATCAAACCACCAGTGTACGCTTTCACGACAGCTTCCAACGCGATCTTGATGGAGTTCCTGACCCCCCTCTCAATCACCTCCCTGTCAATGCGCGGAACCGATAGGTCGACCACATCTTGCTGCGACTGCAGGCCTCTGTTTGCGAAACACGTCCCGATGAGGCCACAATGAACCCCCCTCAGCGCCCCCACGACGAAAAGGGCTGCTCCTTCCATTTCCATGGACGTGACACGCTTTCTAGCCCACGCCTGAAAGTATTCAGGAGAACGACTGTAGAAACACGAGTGGCTCCAGTTGATTCCCACGTGCACCGGAATTGAAAGCTCCCTGGCAGATTGAACCAAAGCTTGGACTACATCCGGGGAAGCGACCGCGGGGTAGTTCTGCTGGACATAGTACTGGGAGGCGCCGTCATCTCGGACGCATGCGTAAGCGATGACTACGTCGCCCTCATGAACCTCTGGTTGGAGGCCCGCCATGCTGCCGACGCGGATTAAGAGCTTCGCGCCGACGTTTATGAGCTCCTCGTAGGCGATCGCTGCGGAAGGCCCCCCCATACCGGTCGATGTAACCGAGACAGGCCACCCCTTGTATGTGCCGGTATATGTAATCATCCCTCGGTTCTCCGCTTTCTTCTCGGCCCCATCCAGCATGGCCACGATTTTCCCGACGCGACCCTGGTCGCCCGGCACAAGCACTGCAGGAGCAACGTCTCCTGGCTTGCAACAGATGTGGTACTGGTCCCGGCCCTCAAGTCCGGTTGGAAGACGAAAATCAACCTTTTCCAAGTACGAAGTCACATGTCTCCACCTCAGCCTCTCATATTTTCCTACGCACGACGACACACCGGTATCGGGCCGTCTCTATGAAGTCTCGAGAGTAAATGACGGGCTTCCCCTGGCCGGAGTAGTGTACTTCTTTGAGCAGCAGAAGCGGATGGCCGCGCGGCACATCGAGGAGGTCGCTTATGGGCTCAGGCGCGGCAACCGCTTCTACATCGGAGACTGCGTATTTGACGAAGATCTTGTAACGCTCGAGCACCTCGAAGAGGCATAGGCTCTTTTCCGCCGCGTCTTTCAAACGCGCGCAAAAGGCAACCGGGTCCGAGAATAAACGACCCGGGACGAAGCTGTCACCTAGGATGATCGGGACATCATCACTCAGATACAACTGCCGGGCGTACACAACTTGCTGGGTCTCATCTCCAAGTCCGAGTGCAGAACGGATCTCGTCGCTAACGTCGTTGATCACAGCGATGGTAGTTGAGACGATCTTCGGTTTCTGTCCAGCCGCGCGAACTATCTTTGGAATACCCCGAAGGACCTCAAGCCCCCCGATGACCGGGCCGTGGTTTACTACAGTGAATGTACCGACCCCTTGGCGTCTGAACAATAAACCCTCTTTCTCAAGAGTTCTGATGACTTCGCGGATGGTGGACCGCCCCGCACCTGTCTCAGCGCACAGCTCTGACTCGCTGGGGAGACGTTGGTTCGGGCCCAGCTTCCGAATGAGGTCCCTGAGATACTCCTCCACCTCATCGCTCACAGAAACTCGTTGACGCATATCCTCCCCAGCCTTCCTCCGGTCGTATCAACACTTGTATGGATGACCAATGCCCAAGTCAAGACGATGTCCAGGCGATGCCCCAATAGTCTGACACATCAGTCACCTGACATCAGACTATTGTCAATATGAAGCTACCACAAAAGTGGCACTGGGTCAATAGATGGATGCAGGTCCATGCCCAAATGTGATATGGCCATCAAGTGCCCCTGCTACGTCAACCTGGCAGTTAGGCTGGAGGCTTTCGGGCCCGCGCAAGCGGGTCTGTCTCCCCGGGCCTGTCTCTAGAAGTCCATGACGTGGAGCGTAGGCAGGACGCAGGGTACGGGGACGTAGGCAACGTAGGCACATAGGCGAGACCTCGCGTTCGCGGTCGCGGTCGCCGTCCGACGCCCTGGCAACAGATGGGGAAAATGGTCACCACGCGATTTGCTGCCGTCATACATTATCGTGGGGGCCCAATCAGCGTCCGCCTCGTGGCGCGCGCCGCCCTCTCTTGAAACCAGCGCTTTTCGCTGCCTCTTGCCTCGCCCCACCTTGCCCACTCTCGTCCGGAGCCTCACTGGGTGCCTTCCGGCACGCGCGCTCTGGCGCTCCAGCGGCCGGAGGGCGTGATCCGAGAAGCTTCGCGAGGCCCTCGCGCAGCTCGAGCGGAATCACCGCGACTTTGCACCGACGCCCGTCGATGACAGCTCTCCCAACAAATAGCAAGGCCTTGAGTCGAAGCCTTCCGAGGGTGGACCTAGGTGGGGTTTCTTCCCACCAAAACCCGTCGCCCTCCATGGAGCCGAACCGCCGAGTGAGAGCCGAGATTTTGGCCCACCCCCCTTCATTGAGGACAAAGCGGAGGGCTGCTCTTTCGTCTTCCTCCAGATTCGACACGATTTCCTCCATGTGGCGCAGATCGACGAGGCGTCGCGTGAGTGCTTCCGCCCGCTCTTTCCTGTGTCTAGTAGACGCCGGATCGATACCGTGCGCTTCGCAAGCAGCGTTGACCCATCCCGCAGGCACTGTGCGCACGGCCTGGGATAGTTTTGTGTTTAGCGAGATAGGCTTGTCCTCCTGGTCTTCGCGCCAAGACTCTGCAACGACCGCCGCGACCTCGCTCGGCCTGACTGTTAAGAGCTCGAGGCGATCTATCTCGTCCTCGAGGAGCGGGAGCTTTTCGCGGATCTCGTCGGTCGCGCGGCGGCGATCTATCTGGTCGGCGTACTTCCTGGCGCGCATGGGGTCACCGCGTTGTATGTAGAGCCCAGCAAGGTTGAAAAGCACAGCGGGGTCGCTCGGCGCGACGTCCTTCAGAGTAAGGAGAAGACCCTCGGCCTCATCCAGCTGGTCCTTCCTCCTTAGAAGGTTGGCCAACATTAAGATGGCAGGCGGGTAAAAGCTGCCGCGTTCGAGTAATGGCCGCAGCTTCTCAATCGCCTCGTCGATTTTGCCTACGCTGCGGAGAAGGCTCGCCTCCTCTAGCAACACCTCGACAGTCTCGTCTGGCTCCTCAGCGATCTTGGAAGTCCGGATGACCAGGTACCTCGGCTTGCCGTCCACCACTGCCTCGATGGACTCACCCTCTTTATAAATACCCAGTTCCACGAGGGCATCTGCGGCGGCCACTTTCATCTCCTGGCCAATGTCAGCGGGCGCTGACAGAATGCGCTTCGCCAAGTCCAGCCCCCAGTCACCCCCATACCGAATAATGGTCCCCAGCTGCGCGGCTGCAAGCCGTTTTCCCTCGTAATCGCGAGATGCACCGAGGATGCTCCCAAGCGCGAGCATGCGAAACCAGCCCTGCTGCGCCAAACTTCGCAGGTCATCAGCGGTCTTGTGCCCCTTGATTTCATGCGGTTCCGGCACGTGGTACTCCAAGGGAAACGGCGGCACGGTGCCCGCGTCCACGGCACTCGCCACCGTGACGTACACGTCCGCGAACCCCCATCCGCGCGGGGCCACTGCCCTCCAAAACGACACAGCTTGCGAAAACCGGCCGAGATTGAAGGCGGCGACGCCGGCCAGGAACCGATCCTCAGGATTAACGTGATATCTCTCCCACTTGCGATACAGGTCGAGGACTTGGCGGTGATGACCGAGGTCTCCGGCGGCCCTCTTGATGATCACAGTATACTCGCGCCACGGCTCCTCGGCGGCCAAGCCCGCTGGCACCACAGTCTTCATTCCCGTTTCAAAATCAGATATGGCTCTGGCAAGGTGCCTCTCAGCCTCCCCCCGACGCCCTAACGCCGCAAAGACTTGCGCCGCCAGGGCGTGCGCGAAGGGATTCAACAACTCCGCTTCAAGGTTGGGCTCAAGCGCCCCCAAGGCCCCCTTGAGGTCTCCCTGCTTGAAGCGGCACGCCGCTAGATTATTGCGGGAAGAAGGGTCCGGATCGCTCTTCGCCAGCCTCTCGAATACCTTCTGTGCCTCCTCAAACTCCCCTCTTCTCATGTATTCGAGGCCCTTCGCCCTGAGCGCGTGTATTTCGTTGGAGGTGCCCATGTGCATCAGTCCTTGACGAGCGATTTCATGTTTTAGCCTTCCCGCTTCCCGGCATTGCTACTGCATTGCTACTGCGGCTCTTGCCGGCGTCGTCCCACCCCTTTGACGCGGATGCGGCAAGAGGAGCCGGCAGGTTCGGCGGGTTCGAGAAGCGTGCCCAACCTAGATCGCATCATATCGCATCATCCGGGGCAGCGTCCGCCCACTCGAAGCCGAAGTCGCGCAGGGTTTGCAGAAACTCGCGGTTGCCTTGGGACATCTGATCGGCACGGTAGTGCAGGCCGAAATACCTCTGCGCCGCGTTTATGAACCCCTGAGCCTGAATGCGCGCGAGGCACTCCTCCGCCAATGCCTCACCCCCGACGGCGCGACAGACATCGCTGATCTCGCGGAGTCGCTCGGGAGTGGGGACCACCTTGAGGGTCGGATACTTGGCTCGAAACGCCTCTACCAGCCTCGCGTCGTCCATCTCACGGTAGGCCTCATCGTGAACCACTACGTCGACACCAAGGCGCCGCGAGGGGCGCGACTCCTTAGCGGGATAGCCCAAGCAGAGCAGCACAACGGGAAACACGCCGCAAGGAAGGCTGAACATCTCGCGTAGCTCTCGGAAGCACTCCAGCACACTCCCCACATACACCGACCCAAGGCCGAGCGCGTCCGCGGCCGTGCATACGTTCTGGGCGCACATCACGGTGTCTTGGAAAGCGATCCAGAAATGCCTGAAGCTTTTTCTCGCCGCAAAAGGCGCAGCCTCAAGGGCTGCCCAACGCTCCAATCGGTGCAGGTCGATGCAGAACAGGAGGTCCACGGGCGCGCGAGCGATGAAAGGCTGGTCCTCACAGAGCTTGGCCAGCCTGTCCTTGGTGGCCTGGTCTTCTATCTTGATTATGCTGTATGGTTGCAGGTTGCCCCCGGTGGGCGCCTGGATGCCTGCCTCGAGCACCTGTCGCAAGACATCGGGCGGGGTCTTGTCGCTAGTGAAGTTGCGGCAGCTCGCACGCTCCATGAGGAGGCGCAAGGTTTCGCGCGCACCGGACGCTGTGTTGTTCACTTGGATCACCCTTTATCAACTCTGTCTGTCAACTCCATCTACCGCTATTATAAGGGGTCTCGCAAGTCTATGGCCAGGCCTTACGTCAGACTGCGGGAGGGGAACTTCGGCGGCTGGGGCGTTGGGCATGCCGTTAAGGGGGGAATTCTGACCGATCCTGACCACAGTTGACACGATGATGTCCAGTGGCAAGGTCTGCCCATCCACAGAACGCGAGGCACACCTCGCGTATCATTCTCGAGGACACTCTGGATGGGTAGAAGTGCAAGATGCGCGACCGCTGGACGGTGCCGGCTCAGTGGTCCGCAGGAACGCCCGGGAGAGCACGACCGCGGCTCTGCAGATCAAGGCAGTACGCCAGGTTTCCGCGGGCAAGCTCGTTGTCAGGGTCAAGCTCGACTGCCCGCTCCAACACCGTCTTCGCACCGTCAAGGTCCCCAGCTTCCAGCAGCGTATATCCGAGGTCATTCACATAGACGGCGTTGCCAGGCTCAAGCTCGACCGCACGCCTCGAGTGGGAGACCGCCTTCCGATAATGACCAAGCTTCGCATAGCAGTAAGCGATACCGTTGTGCAACGCTGCGCTCTCAATGCGTCCGAGGCCGACCCGGTAGGTCTTCACGGCCAGCCGGTACTTGCCTGCTTTCTCGTAGATTCCGGCAAGCGCCTCCACGAGTTCCACCACTAGATCTCGGTCACCCGCCGCACTGTCCAGAGCACGCCCAAGAAGCTCGCGGGCCTCTGAGTGCCTTCGAGTCTGAGCGCAAATCTGAGCCAGCAGGTTGAGAGCCTCGATGTTTCCTGGGTCAAGCTCCAGAACCGTATGAAACCTGGCTTCGGCTGTTTCGAGGCTCGCCATCCCCATCCTCACCAACAACGTCTCCGCTATTCCGAGCTCGAGAAAGTACTCCACTTCCTCACTGTAGTGTGGCTTCGGCTCTACGCGAATCCCCTTCCTTCTTGCGCTCGCTCACGGATGAGCGTCCAGATCCATCTAGGCTGCTCGGGGAGCAACCTCACGAAAACAGCTGTACATACCTTCGTAGCTTCAGCGCCAGTTCCAAATTGAAGCACACCTCGTGACTACGGAGGTCAACACCGAGAACCTTCTCCAACCGTCTGAGCCTGTACTTCATCGTGTTGATGTGGACATGCATGGCCGCAGCGGCTGCCCGGATGTTGCCGTTGGAAGCAATGTACTCTTCTAGGCTGGTCAGAAGCTGGGTGTGGTGAAGCCTGTCGTACTCGACAAGACGCCCTATCTGCTCGCTGATGAACGTTTCAAGCTCTTTGGGATCGCTCGCGCGAGACAGGAGCCGGTAAAGCCCGAGGTCGTCGAAGTGTATCACGCTGTTGTCTCCAAACAGCGCCCTCCCTAGCCCCACGCACTCCCTCGCCTCACGATAAGACCTTGCCAGCTCGAGGACGTCCGGGTAGAAGCGCCCTATGCCAACCGACACGGTCATCGGCGCAATCTCACTGTTCACAGCCTTCTTAATTGAGTGCGCGATCTCCATGGCTGTCTCTTTCGCGCGGATCGCGTCAGTGTTCCTGTCTACAGGGACCAGGACGACCATTCCGCTTCCATCATCGAAGCACAGCATGCCATGCCCGCACGAATCGTTGGAGGATCGCGTAAGCCCAACGACACGCAGTATCCGATCCCTCACGATATCCACCGTGTTCTCGGCTCGGGGATTCTGGCTGACCACGTCCCGCGAGTCAAGGCTCACCATGAGCAGAATGTGCGGAGTTGCGAAATTCCAACCGAGCGCCCTCGCGCGCTGAATCAGCGCCTCCCGGTTCTGGAACCTGGAGTTCACGACGTCCTGCCAGAAGCTACTCCTGAACCTCCGCTCTACCTCGGCCGCAGCTTTGGCCTTGAGGGTCTCCAACGCGGCTCCGGTCGCTGCATGCTGAATCGCAAGAACATCCACCCTGCTAAGCGCCCGCCGTGTGGGTTCCAGCGCTATCACGCGCCCGTAATGGGCGTTGTCCGTTCTCACCTCGGTGACGATGAAAGTGCGCACCTGCCCATCTGAAGTCTCAGAGGATATGCGATAGACGTTGCTTGGAATACTCCCATCTTTGAGACTGAGCTCAACTGGTTTGCCCGCTTTGAGGCGTTCGACCTCCTCGTCCCAACATACGGCGGCGGGCTCGTCCGGGTCGCCGGCCCGGTTAGTCTGAGCCAAGAGATTCCACTCGGTGTCCACTATGGCGACAGGCGTTCTGACTTGAGACGCGAGTACATCTGCGATGGACGGCAGCCCTGCGCCCTTGAGCACCGCGTCGATGAACTGGGTGTGTATCTCGAACGAACGCCTGAGAACGCTGGCTTGCCTGTCGAGGATCTCGGACAACATCGGGTTGATCACATCTATCCAGGCAAGCTCATATGGGATCTCCAGGATCGGGAGGCCGACCTCGTCAGCATAGGAAAGCACTTCAGCTGGGAGGGCGTCCACGAAACGCCGGAGTTTGATACCTAGAGCCGACGCTTTTTTGAGAACCAAATTCCTCACAAAAGCGAGCTGTGCCCCAGGATCGTCTTTGATCGAGTAAGCGGTCGTGAGGACGAGCTCTCCTCCCCGAAGCCACTCGACCGCGTCCGGCGCATCCACGACGGTAACGGACTCGATGGCGTTGGAGAGGCCCGCCTCGCCTGCGATCACCCGGGCTAGGTTTAGAGGGTTCAGTCCCAACGCCTCTCCCACTGTCAACTGCACTCGGGCTTCAACCTCCCCAAAAGCTCCCTCAACATCAGCCGCTACAGCAGGGCCGCCACAGCCATCGAATTCAGTTTGGTCTGTTTCGAATCCGCCCTAGAGGTCAGAACGATAGGGCATCTCGCTCCTGTCACAACTCCGGCCGCGCGGGCACCTGTGAGGTATATTATGGACTTTGCAAAGATGTTGCCTGAGTTGAGGTCAGGGCAAATCAACACATCGGCTGCGCCCGCAACGTCAGATGTTATCCCTTTGTGTGCAGCGGCCTCCTTTGACAGAGCGTTGTCTAGCGCCAACGGCCCGTCGACGAGTGAAGGCACGCCCTTTATCTGCCCTCTCTTGTTCATCATCGTTATGACAGCCGCGTCAACACTCCCAGGTATCGACGGGTTGATGGTCTCAACGCACGATAGAAGAGCTACTCTGGGCCTTTCGATCTTGAGCGCGCTAGCGACTTCGAGCGCTCCCTCGACGATCTGGACCTTCTCTTCGAGGCCAGGAGAGATCACTATGCCGACATCTGCGACAAGGAGAAGCCGGTCGAGGCCGGGGATCTCATAGATGCCGGTCTGTGAGAGGATGCGACCGCCAGCAAGCCCCGCTTCCTTGCTCAACACGGCTTTCATGAAGTCTTTGGTCTGAACATGGCCTTTCATTAGCATGTCGCATGATCCCTCGGCCACCGCCCGAACAGCCTCGGCGCATGCCTCGCGGTCGCTCTCTGTGCTTATGACCTTGAAGCTGCGTTTCCAAGCTGAGGCTGAAGTCGAGTCCAGCGCCGAGTCCAGGGCCGAGCTCAACCGTGAGTCCCGAGCCGAACTCAACCGCGAGGGCTCGGTGACGTAGAGGATCCCGCCGGAGATCACACCGAGCTCAACCCCCTCTGCCAGCGCCTGCAGAATGACCGGGTCGCCAGCCCCCGCAACCGCCACGGTTCTGCCGGGCCGCGCTTCGCACTCCGCGAAGATGTCCTGAAAACTCTTCATCCAACGTTCTTCCTTTGCCTCGTCTTTTCCGGTTCCGTGGATCTTCTGTTGCTTGCGTTCTACGTCAGTCGGGATTGCACGTCCGACATCCTGTCGCTCCGCTCGCAACCTCCGTTCTCACTCGTATACCTTGGCGGGCTCATCGTTTCTGAGCACCCTGAGCACCCCGAGGGCCAAGGACTCGAGTTCGTTTTCGCCTGGAAAAACGAGAACAGGTCCGATAAAGCTGATCCTGGCCTTGACCCATTCCACGAGGCGAGACGAATAGGCCATCCCTCCTGTGAGGACTATAGCGTCCGCCTTGCCCCCGAGGGTCGCTGTGAAGCTCGCGATGGCTTTGGCGAACCCGTAAGCCATCGCGCGGAGGACGAACTCCGCATGTTTATCCCCGCTGTCGATCCTGGCTTCGACCTCGCGGATGTCCCGCGTGTTAAGGTGCGACATGAGCCCGCCGCCCCCTACCAGCATTCGCAGGACCTCTTCTTTGGAAAACCTGCCCGAATAGCACAGGTTCACGAGGTCAAGGGTCGGGAGCGCACCCGCCCGCTCTGCCGCGAACGGCCCTTCTTTGTCACAATTGTATAGATCTACCATCCTTCCGTCAACGTGAACGCTGACGGACCCTCCTCCGCCCATGTGGGCGACGATCAGTCGCGCGTCTTCGTACGACATGCCAAGCACCTTCGCGGCTCTCCTGGCCATGGCTTTCATGTTAAGAGCATGGGAAAGGCTGTTCCGCTGGATCTCCCGCACCCCGGTCACCCTTGCGATATCGTCAAGCTCGTCAACGGACACGGGATCCACTACAAATGCAGGAACGCCAACGCGCCTCGCGATCTCGTCCCCGATTATGCAAGCGAGGTTGGACGCATGCTCCCCTTGGAGTCCCCGTCTGGAATCGCTCAGCATGCGGTCGTTCACAAGATAGGTCCCGCTGGCCAGAGGTTTCAACCTACCGCCCCGGCACGCTACCGCCGAGACGCTCCCAAGGTCGAATCCGTGGTCATCGAGAGCTTTATAGACAAACCCGCGCCTCCAGTCCAATTGGTCGAGGATCCGCTCAAACCTGGAGAGCTCTTGGGCGGAATGAGAATAGGATTCCGAAAACATCGGCGTTTCGTCCAAGTACACAGCAACTTTCGTTGACGTAGACCCAGGATTGATTACCAGAATGCGAAAGCCATCTCTGCGCTTCACGCGCCAGCCCTCCTCCGGAAACTGACCCTCTCAACGATCAATGTCGCTCCGATCAGTGCAGCAATCAGTACACGGTACAATAGGTGCCTCGGCGTCTCATAGCGAATTCCCTGTGCCCATTTCTCTCGGAAGCAGTCGTGGCACCAGAAGCAACGTCCAAGAGGAAGTCAACGATTCTCTGCGCAACCGAGTCAAGGGACTCGGCACCGTCGGCTATGCCGCCCGCATTGATGTCGATGTTTCGCCTCATTCGGAGATAAGTCGGGGTGTTGCTCACCACCTTCACCACAGGTGCTATCGCCGATCCAGTAGGTGTCCCGCGTCCGGTGGTGAAGATCCCTATCTGAGCGCCGCCGGCCATCATCGCGGTCATGGACTCGATGTCGTGACCCGGGGTGTCCATTATCACGAGCCCTGACTTCGACGGACGCTGTGCATACTCGACCACCTCGCGTATGGGGGTGATCCCGCCCTTTCTGATGCATCCGAGGGACTTCTCTTCTATAGTGGTGAGGCCGCCTGCGATATTGCCTGGTGTGATGTCGCCCAACTCGCCGAAAGGTCCGATCCGGGAGAGTTCCTCCTCAGTCTTGGCCACGACGGCCATGATACGTCTCCGGACCTCCTCGTCTGCTGCCTGGTCCGCAAGAATGTGTTCCGCGCCTAGAAACTCCGTGACCTCGGAGAGTATCACCGTAGCGCCCAGCCCCACCAGAATGTCGCTAGCTCGTCCCACTGCGGGATTCGCAGTGAGGCCCGAGAATGCGTCCGAAGCTCCGCATTCCAAGGCTACCACTAGCTTGGATACCGGCACGTCCACACGCGACGCCGACTTGCTCTCTCTGACGAGACGCTCGGCGATTGCCAGCCCCTTTTCCGTCGCAGCGAGGGTGTCTCCTTCATCTTGAATCGATACCACCTCAACCGGCTTCCCGGACTTTGCGACTTCGGTGGCTACCTCGTGGACGGATACGGTTTCGCACCCAAGCGCGACCAACAGGACCCCGAAAACGTTCGGATTCGACGCGGTCCCTGCCAGAACGCAGGTCATCTCTTGGTTAGACGCAGGATCGAGCGTGCACCCATATGGATGCGTCACGGCCACAACTCCTGGCACACACCTTGCTATCTCCTCAGCGACAGCACTGGCACATACGACTGTGGGCAGGACCAACACGTGGTTTCTTGTGCCCGCACGCCCATCAGGCCTTTCATATCCTAAGAAGGTTCTCACTGGCCTCGACTCGCCCCCTTGGCCTTGCCTCTGAGACTTTGGACGTTGTGAACATGGACGTGAGTTCCAACCTCGATGTCGCACGTCGCCCGGCCTATAGCGGTTCCGTACTTGACCACGAATTCGCCTTTGCCGATGGGACGAATGGCCACCTTGTGTCCGGAGGGTATGTCCTCAACAAGTCGAAGCGTATCCCCGGAGGCAAGCGCGAGTTCCTCACCCCTCCTGCCGGGTCGTAGGAGCGTGGCCACATTGTCGCGGTCGTCCAACACTAGAAGCGCCTGACCTGCGGCATTCCCATTCTTCTCAGAATCCTCGGAACTGGGAAAGCCCACGTAGCCTCACCTCGTATTGGCCTCCTGGCCCAGCCTTCAAGGTTTCTTGCCGAGCACTTCGCCGATGATGGAGTCTATCTCCTCGTCCGTGAGAACTCTACGCTTCTCGCGGCCCGCCGCCTTGACTCTCTCGAGGATCGCAGCAGCGTCTTCCTCGGTGTAGTCCAGCCCTTTCTGGTCCAGATAGAACTTGATGCTTGCCTTGCCGCTGGACCCTCCGAGCACAACCTTGATTCCCTCTCGCCCCACAACCTCAGGAAGGTAAGGGCTCATGGCGGGACGGATGCCTGCGTTTTCGAGTTTGGTCTTGGCGTCTACAACGACGCCTGACTCGACCCAGAAGAGCTTCTTGCCTGTAACGGGCTTGTTAGTCCATATGGGTATCCCGGAAATGTCCTCGACAAGCTTCGTCACGCTATCGATCTTCTTCATGTCGATACCAGTGTCTATGTTTAGGAGAAGCTCTAGAGCCGCCACAACCTCCTCCGTCGGAACGTTGCCGGTCCTTTCGCCAAGGCCGTTGATGGACGAGTGGATTCCGTCCACCCCGGCATAAGCAGCTGCAATCACCGAGCCCATCGCCATTCCGAACTCGTTGTGCACGTGAAACTCCAGCCTGACCGCTGGAAGCATCTCCTTCAGGGTCTTGATCGCATGGAATATCGCGAGGGGGGACGCCACTCCAAAGCTGTCAGTAAACACCACTGCCTCAGGGTGGCACTCTTCCACCACTCGGCGGTAGACCTTGAACACATACTCGAACGTAGCACGGGTGACGTCCCATCCCATGAACGTCGTGCGGAGACCCTGCGACTTCGCGTAGTTCACCGATTCGACTATCCTGCTGATAAGCGCCTCCGTGTCAACGTTATACGCATACTGGCACGTGTACGGGTTTACAGCATGTTCTACCACTATGGACTTTGCACCTGAGTCGACAGCAGCGTCGATATCTTGCTTGACACACCGGGCGAAAGGAACTATCTCCGCAGGAAGACCCATCGCTACGAGCCTCGTTATTGCACGAGAGATGTCCTCGCTGACTGCGGGCATGCCGACCTCTATCCGTTGGACTCCTATCTCGCTTAGGGCAACCGCGATCCTGATCCTTTCGTCCTCTGTCCAGTTGAGCCCGCACGTCTGCTCCCCGTCCCGAAGGGTGACGTCATGAATGTAAACGCGTTTGGAGGTCGTAGCGGGTCTTATCGCAGGGTCGAAGTTCATCGGGGACACCCATTTCACGTCACTGAACCATGGCGCCCCCTCCATGGGCATGTTCTCGAGTACCTTCATTTCGTGCCGGCGGACAAACGCCGCCAGCAGCACCTCCCTTCCCTCTCTTGGCTTTGTGTCTCATTTCTTTCGTGTTTCTCACTCATGCGGTTTCAACACCAAGACCAAGTGTTTTCAAGGCGTCTCGCCGTGCAGGATCGGAAGGGTTATTCCGGCCTCAGGCATGACCAGTATCTCTGGATCATGCCCCGCCCAACTTAACCCTGTTTCCACGGCTTCGCGCACGGTGGGCGCAGGAATTACCCCCATTGTCCGCACCAAGTTACTATCCATATCGGTTACAATGACTGTCCTTACCACGCTGGCAATATACCGCGTCAAGAACGCTAGGTAACCCGCAACCGTGAAGTCGCTCTTGAGCGCCTCGTAGCACGATTCGATATCCGGGTATCGAAACCATTTGAAGAACTCCTCGCCGCCCCCTCCCTCCCTCGCCTCGACCAAAAGGACAAGGGTCCCTCCAGGCTTGAGCGCCATCCAGGCGTTATAGAAGCTCTTGCTGGCTTGGTACATGGAAATGTCCCTAGGGTACCCACCGCACGAGGCGATCACCATATCCACCTTGTGGTCTATCGGGACGCAATACATGCGGTCCACCAATTTGCACCCCGCTTGCCAGGCCTCAAGCCAGTGCCCGGAGAAGAAGCCCGCAAACCAGCCCTGCGAGTCGGTGACCACGTTGACAATGAAGTCCGGTGCCACCATGGCTGCGGCGTCCACCATGTCCTCGTGAAGTGGATTACCCAAGGTTTTGGCGGACCCAACCCCTGGCCTTATCCCTACCTTGTCCGGGTCCAAGACCCAAAGATGGTTGGCCTTGATCGTGTCCCTCGAGGCGATCCCAGGCAGGACGCTTTTCCTTCCGCCCCCGTATCCAGCCATAGCATGGTGGACGATTCCGCCGGTCATTAGAATCCTGTCGTGTTCCATCACCCGCCGATTGACCCACACTGGCGTGCCCCGACTGGTCTTGCCGAGGTACACGAACCCGTTCTCGTCATCGATGTCGTGCTGGAACACGGAAACCCTTTCGTACGCCATATCGCCAACGATCCGGCGTATCTCATCGGGCGTCATTTTCCTGTGAGACCCCATGGCCACGCATATTGAAATGCGGGAGTCCGGCACCCCTGCGCGGTTGAGGTGGTCCAGAATGGGAGCCATGAAGTCGCTCGTACGGATCCAAAGCCTTGTAATGTCGCTCACGAGCACTACGACCCGGTCCCCCGGCCGCACCACCTCGCACAGTGGCGGCGAGCCTATGGGGTTTCTGAGAGAGTCCTCCAGCGCGAGTAAAGGATCAGTCAACGGGGCGCCGCTGCCAGCGCTGTTCGCACCCACGCCTGGACTAAGCACAGTCGTTCGAAGGCCCTCTGGGACGGAGACCGCAACGGTGATGTCTCCGTATTTCAAATCAAACTCGGCCGGCACTCTGCTCACCTCAAGAGGACAGGGCTCATTCGACCATCGGAAGGATGTCTGGAGCCTCGCGCAGAACAACGACTCTGCGCGTGAGATTGCCGTACGGCGCCAATGCGTCGTCCACGGCCTTTTGCAGGTCAGCCACGTCATACCTCACGAAGCCCATCGCGGAGACGTCCCGATCGCTGAGACCATTAGTTACTAGCACTATTCTCGTTCTTCGCGCCACAAGACTCACGGCGAGAGCCGCCGCGGCGGACAGACGGTCCAGGATCTCGCCCTGACGCAAGCGTTTCATGATCTCATCGTATTCGAGCGACAGCAGTTCGCCGAACTCCTTGTGTTCACCGATCCCCTCATGCATGGGCGACACCAGGATTATGGTACCGCCATCCTTTACGGCCAGGTCTGCCGAATAGAGAGCCTTCCCAGCCTGCCAGAAGTTCATGTCCGCAGGATGCGAGCCTGCGATCACTAGGTCCGCCTTCTCACGTATCCTGGTCCCGCAGACCTCGAGAGCCTTAGATACGCCCGACCTGTGCGCTGCCACGGGATGGCCCGCCACTATTCCGACGACCTGGCAATCAGCGTTCAGGATGACGTTCACTATGAACCTGAGCCCGGCCCTAGCGGCAACCTCCTCCATCTCATGCCTTACCACGTTCTCGACGTTGCCCAACCTTACGCTGGGATCCCGAGTTATCATGAGGTGGGTCGCGACCGTGGTCTCCTCGCCACAAACGCCAGGCTGGATTATCTTCGCACCGCCTGACCACCCGCAGTACCTATGCGGGACTATGCTTCCCAGTCCTATCACGAAGTCCGCATCCGCGATTTCCTTGTTCACATGAATCGGAACGCCACTCGGGGTGCAGCCGAAGTCCACAAGGTCGGGTGCTCTGTAATCATGGTTGACTACCTTGAACCTTCGCGCCACGCCCGGCCCGAGTTTCTGCTCTATCTCGTTCGCGGTCATGAGCCTGTGCGAGCCGTTTGCCATGACGATGGTTATTGCGTCATCTGGCACACCAGATGCCCTTAGTTCGCCAAGGATGGGCGGAAGAATATCCGCAACGGGAGTAGGGCGGGTGGCGTCGTCTGACACGATCGCGACGCGCCTCGCGCCTCTTGCCATTTCTCGCAGTCGCGGGACGCCAATGGGAGCAGCGATGGCTTCCGCTACGCGCGCCTCTATGTCATCCACTGCCGGATATCTTGCGATCCCGCAAACAGCAACGACGTCGGCGTTTCTGAGGTCCACCAATACCTCGCCATCACCGAAGGGAATCGAGACCTCTCCTGGCCCGGTCGTCTTCATGGCTCGATTACCGCCCCTTTGTTCGCAGAGCTCGAGAAACGCTCATACATGCGAAGGCAGCCCCTCTCCACTTTGAACGCAGGCCTCGTCCAGCGTGCCAGTCGCTCTCTTATCTGGGCTTCATCCAGGCGAACCTCTAGTTTTCGGCGGGGGATGTCGATCTCGATTAAATCACCGTCTTCGATCACCCCAAGCGGCCCGCCCTCCGCGGCTTCCGGGGAAATATAGCCTATGGCCGGTCCCCTTATCGCTCCTGAGAACCGTCCGTCGGTGATGAGCGAAACTGAGTTTTGAAGGCCTTTACCCCATATCGCGCCGATCACGGTCGTCATTTCCCGCATACCGGGACCTCCCTTGGGTCCCTCATACCTGACGACGACCACCTCTCCTTCGTGGACCTTGCCGGCCAAGACCGCCTCGGTCGCATCCTCCTCGGAATCGAACACCCGGGCGCGTCCCACGTGGTACTGCATTCGTTCGGACACGGCGGATTGCTTGACGACGGCGCCTTCGGGAGCGAGATTTCCCTTGAGCACCGCAATGCCACCTTCTGGCTTGTAAGGATCGTGCAGAGGCCTAATCACTCGTTCGTCACGGACCTCAGCTCGCTCGAGGTTCTTGCCCAGAGTCTCGCCAGTGACCGTCATACAATCGAGGTGCAGCAGTGGCGCAAGCCTTTTCATAACGCCCTGGACTCCGCCAGCGTCATGAAACTCGGGCACACTGAACTCCCCGGACGGGATGAGTGGGCACAGATGCGGTGTCCTGCGGCTGAGTTCGTCAATCAAATCGAGGTCCACATCGAGCCCCGCCTCCCTGGAGATGGCCATGATATGTAGAATGCAGTTGGTAGACCCGCCAGTCGCGCACAGTACCCTTATGGCGTTTTCCATAGCTTCCCGTGAGATCACGTCCCTAGCGGTGATACCAGCACGCACGAGGCTCACAATCCTTCGCCCAGCAAGCTCGGCTAGCCTGAGCTGGCGCATGTCGAGGGCTGGGACGGTTCCGGACCCGGGGAGGCCCATGCCGAGGGCCTCAGCAATGACGCCCATGCTGTTTCCCGTTACCATAGCGCCACACGCGCCGGGGGTTGGGCAGGCGTTCTCAACCATTGCGTCCATGTCTTCCTTGCTGAGAGCGCCCGCTTTATACTGGCCCGTGGCCTCTATCATCTCGGTGGCGCCGCCGCAGATCACTCGGCCCTTGTACCTGCCCGGAAGCATCGACCCGCCGAAAACGAATATGGCCGGAATTCCCAGCCTAGCACAGGCCATGAGCATGCCTGGAACGATCTTGTCGCACGTGCCTATGGCCACGAGCCCGTCCAGCTGGTTGGCTTCTATCGCCATCTCGACGGAGTCGGCGATGAGATCCCTATGAGGCAGCGTATAGCGTTGCGCTTCCTTGTGCCGGACAAACGCCCCGGAAAGCCCATCACAAAGCGCTATGGTGTTGAACTCGAGGGGGGTCCCCCCGGCGTACCTGATCCCGCGCCGGACGTAGTCAGATATCGTGCGCAGGTGAATGTGACCAGGAGAGAGCTCGCTGAACGAGTTGGCGATCCCGATAAGAGGGAGTTCAAGATCCTCGTCACTGAGCCCAACGCCTTTCAAGAGAGCGCGCTGCGGTGGCTCGAGCGTGATGTTACGGCTCCTAAGGTCCACTTTCTCTGAACCCCCTTCGTGGTGTTGACGAGCGTTGTCGCTTCATCTCGCATCCAAGACCTACTACGCGACCGCCTAAGAACCGCTCTGCGCCCCGAGACTTCTGCCTCTGAAATAGGTCTCCTTGACCTTGGCATCCCGGGAGAGTTCCTCGACCGTCCCGTTCAAGGCAACCTCGCCCTGGGCTAAGATGTATGCCCTGTCGCTCACAGCCATTGAGAGATAAGCGTTCTGCTCAACCAAGAGGACCGTGATCCCGCGCTTACGGATGTCGGTTTGTATAAGCCTGAATATCCTCTGGACGACGATCGGGGCAAGTCCCATGGAGGGCTCATCAATCATGAGCAGCTTTGGCTCAGCAATTAGGGCCCGCGCTATAGCGAGCATTTGCTGTTCGCCGCCACTGAGCGTGCCTCCGAGTTGTCGCTTTCTTCCTTTGAGCTCCGGGAATACCTCGAATATGTCTTCTATGTCCTTCTTGATTTTCGCCCGGTCCTTCCTCCTTATGGAGCCGACCTCCACATTCTCGAGCACGGTCAGCTCTGGGAATATCTGCCGGCCCTCCGGGACCTGGATAATCCCCTTGGCAACTATCTGGCCGGGCTCGAGTTGAGATATGTCCTCTCCCATGAACAGTATCTTGCTGGACGGATCGGGTTTCACAAGCCCCGATATCGCGTTGAGCAGCGTGGTCTTGCCTGCACCGTTTGGCCCTAGCACTGACACGACCTCGCCCTCTCTCACGTCCAAAGAAACGCCACGAAGAGCTGGAATTCCGTTGTAAGCGACGTCCAGGTTGCGGACTTCGAGCATCTCACAGCCCCTCCTTGCCCAGGTACGCCTCGATGACGTTCGGGTCTCTCTCGATCTCCCCGAACGTGCCCTCAGCCAGCTTGCATCCAAAGTTGAGGACTATCACCTTATCGGCAACCGTCTCGATGAATTCCATGGTGTGCTCCACAAGCAAGATGGAAAGCCCCTGGGCCTTGAGGTTGAGGATGAGTTGAGTGACCGCAAGGAATTCGTCGCGGTTCATGCCCGCCGCCGGCTCGTCTAGGAGCAAGAGTCTCGGTTCGAGCGCAAGAGCCCGCGCTATCTCGAGATTCCGCCTGAAACCGTACGGCAGGTTTCTCGGATACTCATCTGCCTTGTCAGCGAGCCCGACGAGTCGCAAGTATTCAAACGCCTTTTCCTTCTCGGTCCTCTCCTCGGCCGAAAGCTTCTTTGTGGCGAGGAGGATGTCGAGGAGGTTCGACGAATAGCTCAGGTGCCTCCCAACGAGGACGTTTTCGAGGACGGTGAGTTGCTCGAAAAGCCGGATCTGCTGGTAGGTTCTGGCCATACCCATAGCCGTGATAACATGGGCAGGTTTGCCCGCGATATCCTGGCCGTTGAAGTGAATCTCGCCGGAGGTTGGCCTGTACACCCCGGAAATGAGGTTGATAAAAGTGCTTTTCCCCGACCCGTTGGGGCCAATGAGGCCGGTCACCTGTCCTTCCGGGATTTCAACGCTGAGGTCATTGACCGCGACAAGTCCGCCGAACCTTTTCGTGAGATTCTTCGTGGTTAGAATAGCCACCCGCCATCACCTACCTTTCGTGACCTTCGCCGGGCCAGTGCCGGTGGGAGAAGCTCCGCTGCCGCGCGCGACTGAGCTACTCCCCCTCACAAAGAGACGGTCGAAAACGTTGTCGATTGCGGGAACTAGCCCTGAGGGCAGGTAGATCACCAGGAGCAGGATCACGAGGCTGGAGCCCATAAGGTAGTAAATCTCCCATCCCTTGACTCGAAGAAACTCCGGGACCAGCGTAACCACAATGCCCCCGAGTATTCCACCGAAGATGTGCCTCAGCCCTCCCACGACAGCCATGGCAACGAAATTGCATGACTCCAGGAACACAAAGCTCTCGGGGCTCAGGAATGTCGAAAGGTGCGCGTACAGGCCCCCCGCAACTCCGCCGTACATTGCCGAAAGGGAGAATACCATGAGTTTTAAGGCTCTAGCGTTTATTCCCATGGTGGTGGCCGCCACTTCGTCGTCGCGCATCGCCCTCATTGCGCGTCCAAGATAGGAGCCGGCGATCCTGCGGCTGATGATGAAGGTTAACGCGAGAACCACGGCGGACAGATAGAAGAACCCCACTTTGCCAATGGGCTTGCCGCTGACCCTGATTGTGGGGATGCCAAGCAGCCCAAGTGGCCCTCCGGTCAGTGACTGCCAGTTCACGATGACCATCCAGACTATGTTGCCAAACGCGATCGTGACGAGAGAGAGGTAAAAGCCCGAGACTCTGAAGGACGGTATGCCCAGAAGCATCCCTGCCGCAAGGCAGACAACGGCCGCCACGACGATGCCCAGCCATATCGGCACACCGAGCCTCGCGGTCAATAGGGCGGAAGTGTAGGCGCCTATCCCGTAGAATGCTGCATGCCCAAGCGACATCTGACCCGCCAGCCCTGTCAAGGCAACAAGGCCACTGGCGACTATACAGTTTATCAATGCCCGGTCCAGGATATAGATGTGGTACTGGTTCCTGTCGAGCACGGGAATGAGCAGAAATGCGGCGGTCATCGCGATCAGGACTGCTCGTTTCTTGTTCATGGCGCTCTCTCCCCTTTACCTTCCCGCTTCCTCGGGCTGTCTTCTGACCACCAGGAACAATATCAGGAGAAAGAAAGTGATGACGTCCCTGTAGGTGGACGAGAAGTACAGCACGACAAAGTTCTCCGCAAGCCCGATCATGACCCCGCCGAGCAGCGCAAGATAAGGTTTCTTCAACCCTGCAATGACGGCCGAAGCGAACCCCTTGATTCCGATGATACCACCTCCGAGATCCAGCGACACAAAGTACGTCGGCGCTAGCAGGATTCCGGCCAGAGCCGTAATCCCGGTACTCAACATGAATGAAAGGCGGAGCATCTTGTCAACGTCAACGCCCATAAGCCTGGCCGCTCTGGGATTCTGAGCGACGGCCCGGAGAGACTTCCCGGTAATGGTCTTGGTGAAGAATAGCTGAAGCGCTATAACAAACAAACCAACGAATCCCAATACCCACAATGAGTGATACTGGATCACAATGTCCCCCAGTATCAAAGGCTTCGTAGGGTCTCCGAATACGGGCGGGAACGGAAGCGGGATGCCACCCCAAAGGACTATTACCGCGTTCAGAAGAAAAACCGAAAGCATAAGAGTGGCGATAATAAACTCCAGTCGTCCGCCTTGACGCTTTAACAGAGGGTTGTACACAAACCGCTTGAGGAGGGCTCCGTAAAGGGCGACCATGAGAACAGCCACGACAAGGGATGTGACAAACCTCTGGTGCAATAACACGTAAAACGTATAGAACAGGTACGCGCCAAGCATAGCGGAAGAGATATGTGCAAAGTTGATCAGGTTCGTCGTCTGGAAAAACAGCACAACCCCTAGCCCGATAAGACCGTACAGGAGGCCGATGGCCACACCGCTCACGGCGTTCTGAACTATCTGGCTCAGCATGACCCTCACACCACCTCTCATTCCCCACAGGGTAGGCCCTGGGGTGCACCGAGCATGCGCTCCAGCTACACCCCAGGTCACCCTAGACATGCAGTCTTTTAGAATATGGCATCGATTATCTCCCAGCGGTCTCCTTTGAACCTAGAGATCAACGAGAAGTTCGTGAAGTTGTGCTTACTGTCGCAGGTGAGTTTGCCCTGGACGCCGTTGAAATCCTTGAGAGTCTCAAGGCCTTTGCGGATCGCCTCACGGTCGAATCCCACCTGGTTTATGACGTGGGCGAGGATGTAAACGCCATCGTAGTATGCCTGAGCAGGGTCGCTCGGCAACTGACCCCATCTGGCCTGATATTTCTTCACGAACTCCTGGACCTTGGGGTCCTTGTACTCGGGCGTAAAGCCCTGTACAGAAATGACACCGATTGCGGCATCGCCCGCGAGGTCGGTAAACGCGGGGACTCCCCAAGCCGAAAAGCCGATTATGGGCACGTTCAAGCCGAGTTGTTTGGCCTGCCTCACCGAGACCGCGGCTTCCGGCTCATGCGTGAGCCCAATGAGCGCATCCGCGCCAGCTCGCTTTATCTTGAGAAGTTGGCCGGTGGCATCTTTCTCGCCTTCCTTGATTTGCTCGGCGGCCACGACATCAATACCGTACTTTTTGAACTCTCTTATGGCAACGTCCCTGGCGACGATGCAGTAGTCAGTCGAGCCGTGGATAATCCCGGGCTTCTTGACCTTCATGACTTCAACCGCGTATTTAACGAGGTTTACGACCTTTACATCATCGTCGGCACGTAGTCTGAAGAGCCACGGGTTCCCGACCCTGTCGTAACCGAACGAGGGAGACGTGGCACCCACCAGCATCGGGACCCTATTGTCCCATGCTACCTGGTGAACAGCCAAGACGCAGCTGGACATATTCGGACCGAAAAGCGCTTCCACTCTATCATTGACGATCGCCTTGGTTACGACGTTAATCGACGTAGCCGGCGAGGCGGCGTCATCGTAGATCACGTAATCTATTTTGCGTCCCCTGACTCCACCGGCGGCATTGATCTCGTCAACTGCCATCACGAAGCTATTCTTGATGTAGTCTCCGAGAATAGACCCTTGACCTGTGAATGGCGCCACCAGGCCTATTTTGTAGGTAGGCTCAGCACCAATCGCAATGGGGGCTAGGCTTGTGACCAACAGGACAGCTACAATAGTTGCGATCGAAAGCCGTCTGAACACTTGAAACCGCCCTCCTTAAAGTCAATATGGTTTCGTCTGAAGGCCGCCACGGGATTCACTGCCGCATTGTCTCAGCCCTTCGCCACCACCTCCCACGTGTTAACGTCTCTTATGGTCTAGCGATCCGGTCATGGTCCCGCCGTGGGCTTTTGAATCTCTCCAGGTAGCTCACTGCGATCTGCGACAGGACCCATACCCCAACTTCCAAGACATCTTCGTTGAACATGAACTTCGGATGATGTAAAGGGTGGTTCCCAACACTGCTATCACCTATCCCGAGAAGGAAGATGGCCCCTGGGACGCGCTCGAGATAGTATGCGAAATCCTCTCCTGCCATCACCGGACGAGCTATCTGGAAAGCCTTGTCCCTTCCGAGCAACTCTCCCGCCACTTCTCGCACAAACCTCGCCATCTCATGGTCGTTCACCACGGGCGGATATCCGAATCTATACTCGAAGCTGTGCTGTATTCCGTAACTCTCTTGAAGACCACGGAGCCTGTCGGAGATCTTCTTCTCCATAACCTGGCGTAGGTCTGGGTTTACGACTCTAACGGTCCCGCCCAGCATGACCTTATCCGCAATCGCGTTGTATGCCGTCCCTCCGCATACCTGTCCGATGCTTACAACCGCGGGTTCAGTCGGGTCGATTTCCCGGCTGACAATGGATTGCAGCTCTAAAATGAATGAGGCCGCGCCTAGTACTGCGTCTATGCTCCTGTGAGGAGTTGCTACGTGTCCACCCTTGCCATAGATCTCGATATGTATCTCGTCGAGCGCGGCCATAGCTGGTCCCTCGTGCACTCCGACGCAACCAAAGGGAACGTCCGGCCACAGGTGCGCCGCGAAAATCGCGTCGACATCAGGGTCCTCGAGCACTCCTCTCTCGATCATTGGAAGCGCCCCGCCTGTGCGTTCCTCTGAAGGTTGGAATATGAACTTCACGCTACCGTGAATGAGGTCCCTCACTCCAGATAGAACCATCGCAGTTCCGAGCAGCATCGCCACGTGACCGTCGTGCCCACACGCATGCATCTTCCCTGGGACAGTGGAGGAAAACGCCAGCCCGGTGTCCTCGGTTATCGGCAGTGCGTCCATATCTGCCCTAAGCGCCACAGTATGCCCGGTATCGCGGCCGTGCAGGACGCCTACGACCCCTGTGCCGGCCACTCCTGTTCTGACCTCTAAGCCCAAAGGCTCCAAAACCTCCGAAACCAGCTTCGAGGTCTCGTGTTCCTCATACCCGAGTTCAGGATGGGCATGAACCTTTCTCCGGATCTCGATGACCCTGCCCATCACTTCTCTGACACGCGAGCGTTCAATTCGAGAGTTCACACTATTCCCCCGCGAGAAACCGATTTGTTGCCGCCTGATCAGGGCCATATCTGCTAGAACTCGTTTGGTGCACTATTTCACCGCATACACACAGAATCCTTTGTCCATAACGATGAAAGATGACGGCAATTTTTGTCTATTACAGATATAGCCGATCGCCGATTGCACGGTGCCCAGAGTTCACGGGGCTTGGGGAAGTGGTTCCCGGCTCCGTTACGGCAAGATGGGACTATACAAGATGGGACTATGGAGGGATCTAGGAGGGAACCGCCGATGTGAACGTAAATGTGTCTGTGCGCTGATCGACGTGTTGGTCATACACATTGGTTGGATGTGGGTGGCGGAACACATGATGGCCCGCGTGCTCGGCCTCGACATTCACGGTGAGAGATACGCAGTCGGGCTGCTAGGACGGTGCCACGCAACGTTCAGCACATCCTACAGGGTCCTCAAGAAATGGGAAGGGCTACCGGGCGCGGGGTCAGGCGGCGGCGCGAAGGTAAACCAGGCCCTAAGGTGCACTGAACGGAAGCTCCGCGATGATCCGACACCCTCCGCTGAACCCAGCCGCCGCTTCGCTCACCCGTCTATCGTGGACTGTTTATTCATCTATCGCGTAAGGAAAGGCCTGATCGCCTCGTATTCTTCGAAGGATATGCCGGCCTCCCCAATGTATCTGGGGTTGTTCACGCCCTTTCGTGCGTCTGCGTGGTAGTCCGAGCCGCCGGTGATGATCTTGACTTTGCCGGTGTATTCTCGGCGGATGTAGTCCTCGGCCTCCGCGTCGGACATGCGGCCCTTGTAGCTTGTCTTGCCATACGTGTAACGTGCCTCTATTCCATCCAGGCCTTGGGCTATGAGCCTCGCAATGTATTCCTCGCGCGTCAAGACCTTCCCGTCCGGGTACCGGATTATCTCATCTATGAGGAGCGGATGGGCAAGGACTGCTGTCCCCCCTAGCTCCTTAATGAGGCGGATGGCTTCGCCTGGATCGATCTTCTCTCTTCTGACGTTCAATTCCGGGTCGTCCCTGACGAGCAGTTTCGCGTCCTTCCAACTCGGGGCGTAGCCCTTTCTGGCCATGGCCTCGAAAACGTGCTTCCTCTCAACGTCGTCGGGATCCCGAAATACAACCTGCCCGTCCGGACCCGGGACCGCCAGCACATCCCTGTCGAAATCCACCGGCATGCCCTTCAGGGTCAGCCTCTCGCACAGGCGCCTGTAAGCCTCGGTCTTGCTCTCGCGGGCACGCCTTACCTCCTCGGCTAGGAGGGCGCTGTTCCAGTCCATTCTGTAGCCCAACACATGGACGTCGTCCACGTACGTGTCGCACGAAAACTCATAACCCAGCACAACCTCGACGCCCTGTTCCCGTGCGTACGAATGTATGTCCACACTACCCCCGTTAACATCAACGTGCAAAGGCGGCTGCACGTCATGATCGGTAATGGCTACGACCCTTACACCCAGTGTAGCTGCGTTGTCTATCAGTTCCTTCGGCGTATCGTTCCCGTCGGACCTAACAGTATGGCAGTGAAGGTCACATTCGTACCTTTTCATTCATGGCACCCCACAGTCCGTTGGCGTTTTCGTTGGCGTTTGTCCACCATCGCGCGCCAGCGCCCGCCTGCGATATCACGTCCGCGTCACTCTTTCCCCCTTGTCTCCCCTCCTTTCGGCTTGCACATTCCAGCCGCCGCCGACCGGCAGATCGGCGGATTCCTCACCGGGCAGTCTCCGGGTCACGAGGCGGCGTCCTTCTCTCGCGGGTCTGTCTCGCACACGCGTAAGAGAAGCATGAGAAGCCAGCGAGACATACCGCGTGCGAGCACCGGCGAGCACCGACGAGCAGCGATGGGCACCGACGGGCAGCCGCGAGCACCGGACAAGCGCGCGGCCTCGGCCGCGCACGCAAAAGCGACGGGACTTCTGTGAAGGACCGTGGCGGCCAGCGGCCGTTAGACGGCCCCCTCGTCTTTGCGGTACATACGGTCTATCGCGTTGATTTTCTCGACCTTCGGCCCGGATCTGCCCCCTTGGAATTCGGACTCCAGCCACACGTCTACGAGCTTCTTCGCCAGCTCGGGTCCCACTACCAAGGAACCCAGGGTCATGATCTGCGCGTTGTTGCTCTTCCTGGCTCGCTCCGCGGAATACACATCGTGACACTGGGCCGCTCTCACGCCGGGGACCTTGTTGGCCACGATAGCCATGCCGATCCCCGTGCCGCATACTAGGATGCCCCTCTCGGCCTCCCCGGCTGCCACCCTCCTCGCCACCGCAAGGCCGACGTCAGGATAGTCCACAGGATTCGTGTCGTAGGTGCCCGCGTCTATAACGTCTATCCCTTTCTCCCTCAGATGAGACTTTATGGTCTCCTTCAACTCGAAACCCAGATGGTCAGCCCCGACAATCACTTTCATAGTCATTTCTCCTTGATCATTTCTCTTTGAGCAAGAAGTGGCTTACGGCTGAAGCTATGCCCTCGCCGTCCAGAGATAACGCCTTCTTCAACATGTCTTCCGATCCGGCCCTGCAGAAACCGTTCGTCACACCCAGTCTGAGAAGCCGCCCGCCTATGCCTGCCTCGGACATGAACTCCGCCACGGCGCTTCCGAGACCGCCAACGATATTGTGGTGCTCCACAGTCACCACCCTTTGTATGCGCCCGGTCAGTTCAAGGAGAAGCTCACCGTCCAGGGGCCTAATCGTGGACATCTTCACAACCGCGGGACTCCATCCCTGGGCCTGGAGCAGGCTCGCTGCTTTCAGGCTTTCGTATACCGCACTGCCGCAGGCAACGATCAGCACGTCCTTGCCCTCCACCAGGACCTCCCCCCGCCCTATGGCGAATGGTCTCGTTGGAACGGGAAGCACGGGGTCTTTCTGTCTCCCACGTAAACGTATGTAGACTGGCCCGCGGTACTCGAACATGGCCCGCGTGGCCTCAAACGCCTCGTTGCCGTCCGCAGGATCCACGATCACGATGTTGGGGAGGGCCCTTATCGCGGCCATGTCCTCCAAGGCCAGATGAGTGTAGCCCGACCAGCCGGCGGAGAAGGCTGTGTCGGTACCGACGAGCTTAACATCGAGCTTCTCCGCGGCGATGTCGACCCGTATTTGCTCCAATGCCCTGAAGGCCAGGAAATTCGCGTAGGCAGTCACCACGGCTGTCTTGCCAGTCAGAGCCAGACCAGCCGCGACCCCTATCATGGTTTGCTCAGAGATGCCCACGTTGAAGCTCCTGTCTGGGAACTCCTTGACGAATTCGCCGTAACGCGACTCAGAATCCGCACTTACCACGACTATGCTGGTATTCTTTCTCCCGGACTCAAGCAGTGCCGCTATGAAGGCGCTCCGCGTTGATGCATACTCAGCCATCCGCGTTGATGCATACTCAGCCATATTAGAGCACCTCCAGTCGCACTTCCGGATCCAGTGCGTTGTACTGCTCTCGAGTGAGCGCTTTGTAATGCCATTCCACCTTGTTTTCCGCTATCTCCAGTCCCTTCCCCTTAACCGTGTGAGCGATTACGACGGTGGGCTGGGCCTGCGCGTGCCGGACGCTTGCTATGGTCGCCATCAGCTCGGGGATGTCGTGGCCGTTCACGGTCTTCACGTTCCACCCGAAGGCTTGCCACTTCTGGTCAAGGGGCTCCAGGCGGCTTATCTTCTCAGTGAAGCCTCCCAGCTGCAGCCCGTTCCGGTCCACGATGACCACAAGGTTGCCTGCCTCATGCCGGGCAGCGGCCATCGCGGCCTCCCAGTTGCTGCCTTCTTCGAGTTCGCCGTCGCCCACCAGCACGAAAACAAGGTAGTCCAGGCCGTCCAGGCGGGCTCCTAAGGCCATGCCCAGGCCTAGCGCGATTCCGTGGCCTAGGGATCCTGTGTTGGCCTCAACGCCAGGCAGGCTCCTCTCCGGGTGACCGGCGAGCATCGTGCCGTACTCAGAGCAGAACCCTCCGAGCAGTCGCCTGTCGAAATAGCCCATCTGGGACAGCACGGAGTAGAGCGCCAAACATCCGTGCCCTTTGCTGAGAATGAATCTGTCTCTTTGGGGCCATGCAGGGTTCTTGGGATCATGTCTCATGATCCCCCCGTACAGGACGGCCACGATGTCAGCCACCGACAGCGCCGGGGCCAAGTGTCCGCAGCCTGCCTTCGTGCTCATCCATATGGCGTCCCGTCTTATTTGTCTGGCAATCATCTCGATCGCATGGATTTTCGAACTGTCAGTGCAGCCCACAGCTTTCTTAGCCCCTTACGTTAGCATTGTATTCGCCCCATTCGTGGCGATCGCGCCCGGGGCGCGGAGTCCCGCTCTGGCTACAGTCGCGCGCTGGCAGCGGCTACCGAGTCCGGACCGTTCGGCCCGTCCCTCGAGTCTCTCTTTGGTCGGAGCAGCGGCTATGCCCCGAGGACGCTCTGAACATACGATTCGAGACTCGTCATAGCGCCAGAGAACTGTCGATAAGTGGTAACAAAAGGCTCGAGAGAGTCAAACTCGTCTTCGCGCAGGCCGTCTTCAGCATATGCCCGGGCGAAATAGGGAACACGCAGCAACTGCTCTAGCACGGCCGGCGGTACCGGATCCTGATTCGACTTATTCTCCAGGGGCAAGTTGGCATAAAGCTGCATGAATGCCTGGATGAGCTCCGGGTTCATCGTATACACGATGTTCCGTCCGGCTAGCTGCTCTATGTGCCATATTCGCTGCTGCCCGCCGACGGTCGGCCCCACCCTGCTCGACGCTATGAGCAGTTTGGACGGGTACCCGCCGTCCTCCAGCAGCCTGCACGCCTTCGTGGCTATGGCGATTCCTGACCACCGCTTCATCTCGTCTGTTAGCTGAATGCCCTTCTCCGTCGCCTGGCTCCGGAACGTCTCGGCGTCCTCGAACCGGCCGACCATGAAGGTAATGACCGACCGCCACTTGGCGTAGCTCGTACCAAGCTGCTCACCCAGTTGCTTGCCCTTCCTCACGGCGCGCGCCACAGCCATTATCTGGGGAACGGTGAACGAAAGCGTCGCGTTGGTTGGGACCCCAAGGGCAGTGAGAATACACATGGTCGCGACGCCCGCCCGGGAGGCAGGCACCTTTATCATGATGTTAGGTTCCAACGCCCAAAGCTCGAGAGCCTGTCGGACCATTGCCGGAGCGTCACTGCACAACCTCGGGTCAACCTGCGCGCATACATAGCCGTATCGGTACTCAGATCGCTCGAAAAGCGGAAGGTACCGGCGCGCCCCCCTCCGGGCAGCTTCCTTATAAGCTTCCCACGCTACTTCTTGATGGCCAAGCGAGGGGTTGCCTCGTCGGATATCCTTTATGATTGATACCCCTTCGTCCTTCAAATAGTCCTGAAATACCGCCTTCGTCAGCGGAGGATTAGTGGTCACTCCCTTGAAGACCCAGCCGGTCGGATCCGCGGCCGCGTCCCACATTCCCCTCAGCTCTTCACGAAGCTCGTCTTGTTGGCCCTGGGGAGCCGAGGCGATGAACCTCGCGCACCACGCTTCGTATATCAGCGGATTTGAATCCCACCATAACTCCATGCCTTCGCTCGTCCCGGCGAGCCGCCACATGGCGCCGCCTTTCCGGTTGCCACCCAACGGAATCCCCTCCTCAACTCATTAAGTCATTCTATTGGCTGCCCACGCCCCGCTGGCCTAGTGTAATGCCTTGACGGGGCTTCAAGGCCGGTCGCAGAACTCGCACCAGCATCAGGCCCTGTTACAAAAGACCAGCTTGGCGGGTCTTGTTATAACATCATAGAAGCCTGCTGTTATAGTAATATTCGCTCTCAAGTCTGCTTCTCCTTCTTATGCGGATAAAAACAATGCCCGGAACCAAGCCGTCCAAAGCCCCTGGATGACCCCGGGCGCGCGCAACGCAAGAACCCGATGGCGCCCCAAACAAAGAGCGCGCATCGGGTTCAGCGTGTGACGTGAGATGAGATACGAGTAGACGCGGTCGTTCAGACCTCAACTGTCCTGAAAACAGCAGTCAGTTGCCGTTTTCATCCTCCGGATAGCGGCGTCAGCTGGCCGCCAGGGACGACTACCTTGAATAGGAACTTAAGAGGAAATCCCGAAATCCACACGACACTCGACGCCGGTAGACCTGTCGGCCAGCCCATGCCATCTTTCGGCCAGACCATACCATGCCGCCCCGTTCTTGGACCACTCCCTGGACTACTTGTAGTGCTTGATATGATAATCCACGGCTTTCCCGTCCCCGGTCGAGACGGTGCCAGTGATCCTGAGGATCAGCGTTCCCGCTGGTATTTCCAGCAACCGCGCCTCGTACTCGCCCGCCTCGACCATCTCGAAGTCACGGCTTGCCTTCCTGATAGAAAGCCCGTATTTGGCCTCGAGCACCCCGTACAAGGACCCGACAGCTACGTCTTCCCGAGAAAGCTTCGGGCAGACGGTATACGGGATGTACGATAGGTTCAGCGCCACGACTTTGTCGTCAGCAAAACGACGACGTTCGACGCGAAACACCTGCTCCCCCGGGGACAAGTTGAGGCGTTGAGCCACTTCCACAGCAGCAGGGACGACCGAGAAATCCAGGATCTCGGTTCCCGGGTGGAAGCCCTTTTCGATTAAGTCCTCCGTCAAGCTCGTCAGCATCGTCACGCTAGATGAGTGCCTCGGCGGCGCGACGAAAGCGCCGAGACCTTTCTGCCGAATTACCAAGCCATCGCGCACGAGCTCGTCGACGGCACGTCGCACTGTGATCCTGCTGACGTTGAACTGCTCGACCAACTCGGCCTCCGAAGGCAGGCGCTGCCTAGGCAGCCACCTGTGCGAGACGATGTTGTCTCTCATGGCGTCATACACTTGCACGTACAGCGGAATATTACTGAGCCTGTCGATCATCCCCATACCCCTATGCACTTGCAGGACTATTGTCGGCTCGTCGGCAACCCCCGGTAAACACATGAAAGATAACAAGTGGTACTATCATGATATCATATAACTCTGTGAATTCCTCTCTGTTTGTTCGAGGGAAGCGGTGATTTTCCTGCTCGGTACATGCGGATTCGCACGAATCTCTTCTAAACGTGATGCCGGAGGTTTTCGTCTCTTTTCTTGAGAGCGCTGAAGTTGCCAGCTCCTGCGCGACGGAGCGCCTATGCTTGGCCTTTGGCGCGCCTGCGTACCGAATTCTTAGGGAGGTGCGCCGCGGTGCGCAGGCGCGCAGGTACGCAGGCCGCGCAGGCGCGGACGTCTTGACTGAGATATGGTTTGGTGGTATAAAGTATGAAAACGTCCTGATATGCTGGCAAGGGAGGCGTTACATATGCGGGCTGTACATATGCAGAATATGCGGAAAGGCCGCGCAGCTTTGGGCGTACTCACAGTCCTTCTACTCGTTCTCATCGCGTTCGGCGTGCCTCCGGCAGTGATGGCACAGGCAAGGGACGACGGCACATTGCGTATCGCCGCCTCCTCGATCCAGCAACTCGATCCGTACAAAACCGCTGCCAATGACGAGATCGATGCATGCACCCTCGTCTATGACCCGCTATTCATTCTGAGTAAGAATAACTTCAAACCCATACCGCACCTCGCCGAGAGCTGGGAGAATCCCGACGACACGACGTGGATCTTCCACCTTCGTAAGGGTGTCCTCTTCCACGACGGGAACGCAGTGTTTCCAAAGGGAACCAAGCGCGAGATGACCGCAGACGACGTCGTGTACTCCATCGAGCGCTTCCGCAAGGTGAGCACCGCATTTGTCCTGGGTGACATCGCTAGCGTCAAGGCGCAAGACAAGTATACCGTCGTCATCAAGACGAAGCGGCCGGAGCCGTTCCTGGTCAACGATCCCAACCGCCTGGCGAGAGTGGTCATCATGCCCCACGAAGCCGTCGAGAAGCTGGGCGAGGACGGTGTGGCCAAGACGCCCATCGGAACCGGCCCCTTCAAGCTGAAGAGCTTCACGCCAGACCAAGGTCTCGTCCTTGAGAAGAATCCAAACTACTGGCTCCCGGTTCATCTCGACAGGGTTGAATTCGTGGTCATCCCCGATCCGACGGTGCAGACCATGGCCCTCAGTGCGGGCGAGGTCGACGTGGTTCCCTACATTTTCAATGTGGATTCCATGGGGACCTTGTCGAAAGATCCAAATCTCGTGCTTCTGTCCCGCGGCGGATCGTACCGGGGTCTCGGGATCAACGTGAAGACGCCTCCATTTAACGAATGGGCTGTTCGCGACGCGATAGCGAAGATGCTCGATATCGATAGCGCGGTGAAGTCCGTTATAGGGAATTTCGGGGAGAGGGCCTATGGCCAATGCCCGCCCTGGGTTCCCTTCGGCTACGACCCAAGCCTCAAGAGCCTGTGGCCATACGACCCCAAGGCAGGCCTCGCAGAGCTTGCCAAGGCCGGTTTCAAGGACAGTGACGGCGATGGGATACTCGACCGCAAGGGACAGCCGCTGAAAGTGCAGATCAAGACCATCCCCGGCTCGCAGGTGAGGGTGCTCACGATCCTTGCCACGCAGCTGAAAGCGCTCGGCGTAGACGCGTCCGTGCTGCAGCAGGACATGGCGGTGTGGGTGGACGACCTCATCAAGGGCAATACCGGCGTGTTCTTTGATTTCAGTTACGCCGGCACAACCGGCCTTCATTCCCTGTTCCACAGCAGCATGATAGGCAAGTCCAATACTCACTTCTATTCGAGTGCGCAGGTGGATTCCTTGCTCGATCAAGCGCTCGGGACCACAAACGAGAAAAAGCTTGAAAGCCTGTGGAAGCAGGCGCAGCGCAAGATCATGGAGGATCGGGCTGCCATCCCCCTGTATTTCGAGTGGGGGTACTCCGTCTGCAACAAGAAGGTCCACGATTGGGTTCCGCCGTGGGGCGGCCTGTACCTGGTATCTATCGAGAACAACGTGTGGCTTTCCAAGTGAGCCCGGGAGACAGACTTGCGCGTCCGGACGTGATGGACGTGACGGTGTGGCCGGGGCGCCCGGTTGGCGCCCCGTTTTATCTCCCATCGCTTGTCAGGGATGGTTGTCCGCGTGGTTGCCCGCATGAGGATGAGGATGATGAAGGTCACGAGGGTGATGAACGCGGTTGATGTAAAGCCCCAGAAGCGCTAGGCCCTAAACCCCAAACCCTAAACCCTAGGAGGCCCGAAAGGGAGAAACACGGTGCTCAAGCATATAATCCGTCGTTTGGCTGTGACAGTCCCTGTCTTGATTGGCGTGACGTTCATAGTCTTTGCTATGGTGAGCTTCGCCCCTGGCGATCCAATCAACCTTATGCTTGGGTCAGAGACCGCTAACCCTGAAAACATAGAGAAGCTCAGAGTCGAGCTGGGCTTGGACAAACCGTGGTACGTCCAGTACGCGGACTACATGGCGCGGCTTGCGAGGGGAGACCTGGGTCGCTCCATCACGTTTCGGCGTCCCGTCGCCACGCAAATAAAAGAGCGGCTTCCGAATACTTTGATCCTTGCCACAGCGTCGGCCGTGATAGCGCTGATAATCGCCCTTCCGCTGGGAGTCATTGCTGCTGCAAAGCCGCGGTCCGTTTTCGACTATGTGTGCAGCACCCTTGCCATAGTCGGAGTGTCCCTGCCTGGGTTCTACCTCGGCCTGCTCCTCATAATCGCTTTCGGTCTCAAGCTCCACTGGCTCCCCATACGAGGTATGTCTGGGCTTGATGCCGGATTCCTTGAGTTCGCGAGGCATATCGTACTGCCCGCCATAACCCTTGGGGCTTCAATGGCGGGGATCCTGACCAGGTTGACGCGGGCCTGCGTTTTGGAGACACTCGCTCAAGATTACATACGGACCGCACGCGCAAAAGGGGTCGCGGAGAAGGTCGTGTTATACAAGCACGCTCTCCGAAACGCGCTGCTCCCGGTGGTGACCACCTTCGGCATGCAGTTCGGATCGCTGATGGGCGGCGCTGTCATAACCGAGACCATTTTCTCGTGGCCGGGTCTAGGCATGCTCGCCGTGAACGCGGTCAAGCAACGAGACATACCCCTTATCCAGGGCACGGTGCTGGTGTTCGCGGTGGGCTTCGTCCTGGTTACGCTGGCAACCGACCTACTGTACATTTTCATTGACCCGAGGATCAAATATGAGTAACATGGAACGAGAGGTAGTGCACATAGAGACACAGACCATCCGTTTCGGCAAGATGTTCACCCGGCACAGGCTCGGCGTGGTGGGGGCGGTGATGGTCGCCATCTTTGTGTTGGCCGCCGTGTTTGCTCCATGGGTCGCCCCTTGCGACCCGTACGCCATGGATCTTGCAAACCCCAATCAGCCGCCTGGAACACCCGGGCACATCCTGGGAACCGACAACTTCGGGCGAGACATCCTGTCCCGGCTGATATACGGCTCGCGCATCTCGCTGCTCATAGGGGTGGTCGTGGTCTCGATAGCGAGCGCACTCGGCACGTGCTTGGGGCTCATCTCCGGATACTACGGGGGCTGGGTTGACCAGGCTGTGATGCGCCTGGTTGAGGTGTTCTATTCCTTTCCCTTCCTCATCCTCGTGATAGCCGTGATGGCGCTCTTCGGCCCGAGCATATTCAATGTCATGTGGGTGCTGGGCGTTGTGAGCTGGCCAATGTATGCCAGGCTCGTCCGCGCGCAGGTGCTCTCCCTCAAGACGACCGACCTGGTGCAAGCCGCCAAGGCCACGGGGTGCGGGGACGCTAGGATCATGTTCAAGCACGTGCTTCCCAACGTCCTGACCCCGGTGATAGTATCGGCGACGCTCGGAATCCCTTCCGCGATACTGTCGTCGGCTTCCCTGGGATTCCTGGGTTTCGGGGTCCAACCCCCAACGCCTGAATGGGGTGCGATGGTAAGTGAAGGCAAGGATTTCATCCTGCTCAATCCCAATCTCATTGTGTGGCCGGGTCTTTGCATATTCCTCGTCGTGCTCAGCTTCAACTTCGTTGGAGACGCGCTGAGAGACGCGCTGGACCCGCGCTTGAGCAGGCAGCTCCACTAACGCGCGCCGGTGAGGCCGTATGACCGTGTGACGCGGTGGCGCGGCGTGATTCTACACATGACTCTACACATCGCACGACTTCATACATTGAGGAAAGCCGCGCCGGGCACAAGACAGGGAGGTAAGCGTCTTGGACATCGATCTCCTTCTTTCCCGAGTACCTTCTTACCAGCGTTTCTTAACAGTGGATGAGCTCTTCGATCACGCACGATCCGTGAGCCAGGCCCACCCTGAAATGGCCCGTTACGAGGTAGTCGGCACGTCCACCAGAGGCGATGCGATACCCATGCTCACCATCGGGAACGGTCCTCGTCACGTAATGGTCTTTGCTTGCCCTCATCCGAACGAGCCTGTCGGCGCCATGCTGGTGAGCTTCCTCAGCGAGGAGCTCATCGTCAACGAAGCTCTCAGGGAAGGACGCACTTGGCACCTTCTCCCGTGCGTTGACCCGGACGGGACGAGGTTGAACGAGGGATGGTTCAAGGGGCCATTCAATATCAGGAACTACGCAAGACATTATTACCGGCCTCGTCCCCAGGACCAGGTCGAGTGGACCTTCCCTATTGAATACAAGACGTTCGTTTGGAACGACCCGACGCCGGAGACAAGGGCCCTGATGAATGCCATCCAGATCGCAAAGCCGGATGTGATGTACTCCCTGCACAACGCGGGCTTCGGCGGCGTGTACTATTACATCTCAGAGCCGCTCCCAAGCCTCTACCGGACTCTCCATCGCATTCCGACCGAGCGCGGGCTTCCGATGTCCCTGGGCGAACCGGAGATGCCGTGGGCTGTCGAGTTTCACCCGGCGGTGTACAGAGTCCCGAAGGCGACTGATTCATACGATTACTACGAGAAGTATGCCGAAGGCGACCCTGCCTCGTACATAACGGGCGGCGCGTCGAGCTTCGAATTCGCGGAGCGTGTGAGTTCTCCGTTCTGCCTCGTGACCGAGGCTCCTTACTTCAAATCCCCGAAGATCGGGAACACGTCGCGAATTGACGAGAGGCGAGGCGAAGTCCTCCTCCAGGGGATCGAGAGGGCAAGGAGCATCCTCGGGACACTCGAGCGCCTACTCACCGAGACCAAGGGGGAAATGACGGAAGGCGCCATATTCCTCAATGCCGTCACGGTGTTCGTCGAGTCGGAGCTCAAGTCTCTCCCGAGCCAGGAGAAGTGGGTGAAGGAAGCACCGGGGATGGACGAACCGGCTACGGTGGCTCAAAAGGCCGACGCCCTTTGGGTAAGCGGGTTCTACAGAATGCTCCTTGGCGGAATGCTGCAGCGGGCATTTAAGGCACAGCTTGCCGCGACGGGGGGCGGGAGGAGCGGCAGCGCCGTGAGGCGCGCCTGCGACGAACTCGAGGCGTGCATCGATGAATGGGCAAAAGACATCGAGACCAACCTGCAGTACGAGGTCGTTCCCATTCGCGACCTCGTCCAGGTGCAATACGGGGCGCTTCTCGGAGTGCTGGACGCGCTCGACGGGCGCTGCCAAGGAGTCTAGTTGTAAGCATGTAGCCAAGAGTTCCCGCGACTTTTCGACGGAGGGGCCCTGCCCCGGGTTGCAGGTGCTACGCTCTACGCTCGGGGGACGGCGCGCTTGCGGCGCGTGCAGCCGCGTGCAGCGCGTTCAAATGCTCAAAACCTCGAAGTGGCCGGGCGCGGCGCGTCCTGCCGCGCGCGCCCGGCTGCCTCGCAAGACTCGCCTACCTCGCCAAATTGTATATGCTCAGGACATCGTCTTTCCCGAGTTTCACGAAGCTACCCACAGGGCCACGCTCAGTGCACTTGGCAGCCATCTCCTCGAGCCTGTCCTCGGGGATCCCGAGCTCTTTGAGGGTGACCGGCAACCCGATCGACCGGAAGTATCCCTTGAGCCTCTCGATTCCGGCAAGAGCTGTCTTCTCCAGGGAGGTGAAATCAGGCTCGACGTTCCAGACCCTCGCCGCAAACTGCGCGAACCTGCCGATGTTCCGCTTGTATACATACCTCATCCAGGCGGGGAACACCACCGCAAGGCCGGCGCCGTGGGGAACGTCGTAGATCCCGCTGAGCTCGTGCTCGATCATGTGGGAAGCCCAGTCCTCAACACGGCCGGTCCCGAGAAGGTCGCAGTGAGCAATCGTGCCGGCCCACATGATCTCGGCACGGGCCGCGTAGTTGGTCGGCTCCTGAATCGCGATCGGGGCGTTGTAAATCAGCGTCTTGAGAGTGCCCTCGCACAGCCTGTCGGTAAGGTCGACGTTTTCCGCATTGGTGAAGTACCTTTCCATGACGTGGGCCATGATGTCCGCGACCCCGCATGCGGTCTGATAAGCTGAAAGGGTGAAGCTAAGCTCCGGGTTGAGGATGGCAAACTTGGGGCGAAGCACCTCATGGCCAACGTTCCTCTTGTAGTGACCCTCCTCGTTTGTGATAACGGATGCGCCGCTCGTCTCGCTACCGGCAGCCGGTATGGTCAGGACCACCCCGACCGGCAGGGCGCTCTCGATCTCAGCTTTGCCGGCATAGAAGTCCCACACATCTCCCTGATAGGGGACGCCGATGGCAATCGCCTTGGCGGAATCGATAACGCTGCCGCCTCCCACCGCAAGTATGAAGCCGATTCCGTTCTCTCGGCAGATCGCGATGCCCTTCCTCACCAGGTCCACCCTGGGGTTGGGTTTGACGCCACCCAGCTCGTGAACGGCAACGCCAGCCTCGGCAATGGAATTCATGACCCTGTCGTACAGGCCGGTCTTCTTTATGCTCCCACCGCCGTAGTGCAGCAACACCTTCTTGGCGTACCGCCTTACCTCCTGCCCGACTTGCTCTTCCGTGCCTCTACCGAAGATGACCTTAGTGGTGTTCTGAAAGACGAAGTTCTCCATAGGCACCCTCCTCGCTGAACCGGCGCGCCTGCGACTCTTGCTCGCTTGTCTAGTCTCTCGAGGGACCAACCACTACCCGCCGAAAACGCACCGGCCCGACATGATCCGAGTTGTGGCCTCTACTGCGGTACCATGTTCTGTGCTTTCGCCGGGTGGATTGCAATTCCTGCCGCGCGGCGGCCCTGGTTAGGCGCAAAGCCGCCGCAACCCGCCCTGCCATCGGTGGAGATCGATCGATGACACCGGCAAGATGCGTGATTTCCCTGTGAAAGATGAGGAATGACATAGAATCCTGAACGGACGGGCCGACTACGTCCCGTCGAAGGTCCTCTGCAGCACCGTCATCGCTACGCGGGACAACATGAACGACCAACGCATAAGCAAGTTCTTCTACCCGACCAAATAGGAACATCAGGCACTCTGAAGAGCGGGTCTTCTCGGGGAACGGAGCCGCGGCGTCAGCTCCGTTCCCCCTTTTCAACAACGAGCAGTGCGGGCGCCTCTCACTCCTCTCTCCGACTGGGGCGGCCTCGGGTGTCTCGGTCTCGGGTGCCGAGCACCCGTCCGCGGTGCCGTCTCGCGACGTCGCCTCTCACCGAGCAGAGCTCGCGCTCGTCCTGCGTGTTCGATGCCGGGAGTAAGAAAGGCGGCGTGCTCTTCATGCAGATGTCGGGACCGGAACGGATGTCCGGTCGCGCGAGCTCAATCACTCGGTCGCCAGGTAGGTCCGTCTTCACGGGCACTGGCATCTTGTTCACCAAAGAGGAAATGGCTCGAACGAAGAGAATAACTGCTTGACGTGACGACCTGGCAGGAGGAGCTCATGGCCGGCGAGACTATCTTAGTGGTTGACGACGAAGCAGTAGTGAGGAAGGTGATCGAGCACCACCTGATGCGAGAGGGTTTTCGCGTCGTCGTGGGGAAAGACGGTGGCAGCGTCTTCGAGCTCATTCGTTTTCATGACCCAGCGCTCATCATCCTTGATATACTCCTGCCTGACATCGACGGCATAGAAATATGCCGAGAGATACGCAAGAAGAGCGACGTCCCGATAATATTCCTGACTTCGAAGGGAGACTCTTCCGACGTTGTGCTTGGCCTGGGTGTTGGTGGGGACGACTACGTGGTTAAGCCCTTCAACCCGAAGGAACTCATAGCACGCGTGAAAGCGCACCTGCGCAGGAGCCGCCAGTCAAGCAGCGCGCTCGGGGTCTCCGGATGGAGCGACAGGAAAGAGCAAGAGAAGGAAAGGATCTCTTACCCCGGTCTGGAGATAGATCTCTTAGGCCGTACGGTCCTGGTAGGCGGCTCGCCGGTTGCTCTCACCAACAAGGAATTCGAGCTTCTCGCCCTGCTCGCACAGAATCCGAACCGGGTGTTCTCATACCACCAGTTATTGGAGTCGGTTTGGCAGTTCAAGTACGACGCCGACTACAGGACGGTCATGGTCCATGTGAGCAGGCTTCGCAAGAAGATCGAGCCGGGCCCGTCCAACCCTCGTTACATCGTCACGGTCAGGGGGATAGGATACAAGTTCCACTACCGGTGAACGCGACCACCCCCGTCGTGCGAGCGCCGGCAACCCTGGCACCTTCACGAAAAGAAGACTCGCGGCACCATACCTAGGCTGGATTGCGTCGCGCGTCTTCGAGGAATGCCGATATGCTCCCGCAAAGCTGCCTGCAATCGCTTTCAACGGCCGCCATCAGCTTTTCCAGAGCGTTCGTGTCCGCAGTGGTAGACGCAGCGTCCGCGCACTCGCCGATCGCCGCCACCCGCATCCCGATCCCAATGTCGGGCCTGTCGATCCCGGTCTCTGTGCCGGGGCTGTCTCCCCCGGCGCCTCCGGCAACCTCGGCAACCTCGCGGCCAGCAGGCGCGGCTGCAGCGACGGCAGCGGCGCGTTCCAACTGCTCGCACAGGGAGGCGAGCCTGCTGAGCCCCAACAGGTATGCGCTGGATTTCATGCCGTGGGCATGTCGTCGCACAGTCGCGGCGTCTTCCCGGGCGAGCGCCTCTCGAAGCGCAGCGAGCTTGGCGGGCACGTCCCGCAAGAAGGTCTCCAGGAGCTCGATGAGGAAATCCCCATCGCCGCCTATCAGTTCCTTGAATTGGCTGCGCCTGGCAGGATCAACAAACGCCGACACAAACGACTCGACCAGGCGCGCCCCCTTCGCGTCGGCATCCGTGCTTGGAGCGGCGACATCGGCATCGGCCTCGATACCCGCGCCCGCGCCGGGTAGCCAGCGCTCCAGCACTGCCTGAAGATCCCGTATCCTGATGGGCTTCCTCAGAAGATCGTCCATCCCAGCCTCGAGGCACTTCTCCTCTTCTCCCGGCATTGTACCAGCAGTTGTGGCGATTATGGGGGTTCGCCCCCGCGGGCCACTCCCAGCTGTCTCCATCTTCCGTATGGCCATGGCCGCTTCGTAGCCATCCATCACAGGCATTTGACAGTCCATCAGGACGAGCGCGTAACGCGCCCTTGAGTAGGCCTCCACCGCCTCCTTGCCGTTACACGCGACCTCGGTCGCAAAGCCCAGCTTCCCCAGCTGCGATACGATGAGTCGCCGGTTGACGACATCGTCCTCAGCCACAAGCACGGTGCCCACTCCCTCGCTTCTTTCCGCCCGAGCTCCTGCCTGCGTTGACGCTAGGCCGCTGACGAAGGCATCCCCATGCGCCGCCTGCCATCTCCCCGGGAGATGACTCCAACCCTGACCATGCCCTTGTCGCTCAACAGACCCAGGTTCCGCGTGACCCCGCTCGAATGGGATAGAGAACCAGAAGGTGGACCCTCGCCCCACCGTGCTTTCGAAGCCAATCCTACCGCGCATGAGTTCCACGAGGCGCTTGCAAATGGCGAGGCCGAGGCCGGTGCCGCCACGGACGTGTTTGCTGGCAGCCGGCGAATCGACCTGATAGAACGCCGTGAACAGCGAGTCTTGAGCTTCCCGGGGTATGCCTATCCCAGTATCGTGCACCTCGAAGCGGACTGTCAGTCTGTCCGCATCCTCGCTTTCCACGAAAACCCTAAGCGTCACCCCGCCTTTGTCGGTGAACTTGACAGCGTTGTTCAAGAGGTTCAAAAGCACCTGGCTCAGGCGAGTAGGGTCCCCACGGAGCGAACTAGGGATATCGGGTGCGAGATGGTGCCGAAGGGATATCCCCTTGCTGCGCGCCCTAGGCGCCAACGCAGCTAGAACGTTCTTGCTCAGAGACGGAAGGTGGAAGTCTGTCGGCTGCAGCCGGAACTTGCCCTCTTCAATCTTGCTGAAGTCAAGGATGTCGTTGATGACCGTGAGCAGCACCTCTGAGGCGTCCATGATGGCAGAGACGTATTCCCGCTGCTCGCGGTCGAGCGATGTTTGCAGCAGGAGCTCGGCCGTGCCAATGACACCATACATGGGCGTGCGTATCTCGTGGCTCATGACCGCCAAGAAGTCGCTCTTGGCCCGGTTGGCGGCATCAGCGGCGTCCTTCGCCTTCGTGAGTTCCTCGTTGGTTTGCTGCAGCTGCCTGGTCCTCTCAGCCACCGTTTGCTCGAGCATCCGATTCCACTCCGAAAGCTGATCGCGCGATCGTTCCAGGTCCGCGTACAAGCGCGCGTTTTCAATGGAGATGGCCATCTGCGAAGAGAGCAGCTTCAAGACTTCCACCCGGTCCGGAGTGAACACGCCTGCGGACGCGCTGTTCTCGAGGTAAAGGATGGCCACGGTTTTCCCCTTGCCGACGATGGGCAGACAGAGGACAGACGAAGGGAGCCTGGCGGCCATATAGGGATCCCCTGCAAACGCCCCCGATTTGGCCGTGTCATCCAGTACCACCGTCTCGCCGCTCCTGGCCACGTAATCGATCACAGACCGGGGCAAGAAGTCGCACTGTTCGAGAGGTAACGACTGGAGGACCTGGGCCTGCCCCCAGCTCAACCCGCTTTCCTCATGAAGAGCGCCTTCCGCACGAGAGCCGTCCCCCGCACAAGAGACGGGGTCAACGCGAGTATCGATCCCGGCACGGCGCCCGCTTTCCACACGGAGGCCTGTTTCCATGTGAGCTTCTACGTACCAGCACCCGTCCTTCGGCAGGAGCAAGGCGCCCCGACCCGCCCCGGCGTCTTGCACCACCGTCTCCATCATCTTCTTCAACAGATCTTCCAGGATGATCTCGCCAGAGAGGAGCTGGGCTGCTTGGAAAATCGCCTCCATGTCGACCATCTGAGACAAGCTGCGGCTCGTCAAAGACGACAGCGGTCCCTGCTGTGGGGTACCCGCGGCACTGTGCTCCCCTTCCGCCAGCCACGGATACTGGGACTGGAGCTGCTCGACCTTGGCCCGTGCGCCCCACGCTCTATACCCTTCGTACGCCTCCCTCACGCATTTCTCGGCGATCCCCGCGATGCCTCTCGAGTAGTAAAACCTTGCCGCACACTCGCTGGCGATGGCCGCGTTCTGGACAAAGCCGTAGGCTTTTGCCGACCTGACGGCCTGGTCATATAGCAAGGCCGCCCTGTCGTTCCTTCGGCGTATCCGGGCCATCTCCGCCTCGATGAGAAGCCGCTTGTGCTCGAAGTTCGCGGGACAATGACGTGCCCACTGCGCCATCTGGCGATGCTTCCTGAGGAGGAGCAGCCAGTATGCGACTCTCTTACCGACCGGCAAGGCATGGTACAGGGCAGCGACCGTCAGGCAATAATAGAAGGCGTGGTCAGCGAGATATACTTCACCAAAATACAGCCTGGTCAGACGCTCGGCTTCCCTGAGAAGAGGCAACGCCCGCTCGTAGTCGCCATTGAGGTAGTACAGCTGGTTCTTGCACAGGTAGTAGTCGAAGAGTTCCTTGTCCCTGATGTGGTACGCCGCATCTCCCCCGATGAACCCCTCTTCGTCGAAGGAATCGTCGTTGAGGCTGTTCGGTGCCTGCGTGAGACCCTGCAGCGCGAGCGCCATCTGCCGGTATATCGACAGGAAGCTCGGGAAGTACGGATCCTTCACCCTGGATGCGAATGCGAAGCTTTCCTGTATTTGCTCCACGAGTTCCGGGAGGGGCAGGCCCCTGAAATGCTTCGAGACCAGGGAGAAGGTCATTGCATAGCCGGCGTATGTGAAGTCGCGGCAGGTTAGGCTGCCCGACTTGGCTCGTTCCAGGTACTGCTCGCCTTCTTGGGTGTGTTCCAACCAGGGCGTGAAGAAGGTGCCGTAGAGAAAGTCGACCACGTACTTCTCCGCCGGAGTCCCGTATCGTTCAGCAAGCGCCAAGGCGATTCTCCCCAAGGGGACCCCGATGCGGAAGTCTTTCAGACGTACAACGCTGACCATCGCGAGCGCCATGTAGCCCGAGCCGGAGTTGGGAAAGTGTCCGAAGCGCAGGGAGAGCTCGCAGATCTTCAGCGCGATGGCGAAGAGCAGATCTCCGCTGTTGTTGTAGGCGCACGGCGAGATCGCAAATAGCAGGCTCGAAGCAGCCTGGACTTCCGCATCCCGCGCCGGCGGCAGGTCTGGTATGCGATCGATCCCCGTCCTCTTTATCAGCCTCTTGACCTTGAGCAGCTCCCGGACGATGTAGAGTGCGGAAGGGTTAGCCGGGATGTGGTACCCCAACTCTGCTAGCCCTTCAAGGCCGATTTGGATGGCCCGGTTATCGAAGTCGTTCTTCGTTGCAAACAGGATAGCGATCAAACGTAATTGCGTCCTATCCAGCTTGTCTCGAGCCCGGCCAAGGAGCTCTTGGAAGAGCCTCTCCGATTCGTCGTAGCGGCCACAAAGATACTGGCACTCCAGGTACTCGCTGTGAAGCTGGAAAGCCAAGCGGTAGTCGGTCTTCCAACACTCTTCGTCCAGCAGCCGCAGCCCTATCGTAAGGTATTTGAGCGCCGCGACAAAGGCCGACGCCTGCTTGGCCTTCCTCCCCGCGAGTAGGTTCAGTCTGGCGCCTCGGATCCTCGCAGTCTCACCGACTAGTAGCTCTATTCCCAAGTTCAAGTGGCCGACCGCCGCGAAGAAGGCCGGCAAGGCCGCGCCTGGCACATCTCCCCCCTCCGGTGGCTCCCCTATCTCCTCGAGGATCAGACAGCCCAGGCGGTGGTGGATCGCCCTCCGTTCTCCCTCGGGTGTCACGAGATATGCAGCTTGGTGCACACGGTCGTGGACGAAGCCGTATATCCCTCCGTCGAGTCGTTGGACGAGCCCCTCCGCGACACAGTCCCCGATATACCTTTCCACGACTGCCTCAGGCTGGCGGGAAACCTTGGCGAGCAACGGCACATCAAAAGTGTTCCCGATGCAGGCCGCGAGTCGCAACGCATCTCTGCATCCCGCGGGTAGGTGTGTGATCCTCTGCACGAGGAAGCTCGTGACGTCGTCGCTCGCGATCTCCGCGCGCTCTGTCTGGCCGAGGTCCCAGCGCCACCTACGGTCGCCGCCGCTGCTGCGCGAGACGCCCGCGCCTGTGCGTGCCATGCTTCCCGCGCGCCCCATGCCGGCGCGCGCCATGCCCGTGCTTGCAGCAACCCCAGCAACCTCACCCGTGCCTGCGTCCGCCGTCCCGGCAGTGACCTCCCCGCCTGCGCTTGCGTGCACCGTAGCCGGGGCGGTCGCGCCTTTGCCCGCGCTCGTGTCTGCTTCGGTGCCCGCAGCAGAGGGAACGTCAACAACGCAGCCTGTGGAAGCCCTGCCTGCAGTGCCCGCAAAGCCCTCCGTGGTAGTGCCGACTGTGCCCCGCACGTGCGCGGCATCCTCGGAACCGGTTGCCGCCGCAGCCTCGTCGGGCTCGGGCACTATCAGCCCCTTCTTGTACATAGCCTGCAGGAGCTCCTGGATAAAGAACGGGTTACCCCCTGCCTTCTGGTACAGGAATCTGGCCAACGGCCGTGCATCTTCCACGCTGCAGCAAAGGCTGGCTGCAATCGCCTGCTCGACGTCCGAGCAGCTGAGGGAGGACAGGCGGATCGTGCTGAATCTGGCGGCTGCCCGTTCCATGGACTTGACCGTCGCGTCCAGGAACCGGGCGGAGGGCAGTTCTTCCTCCCGATAGGTGCCTATCAATAGGACATGACCGATCTCGTGCTCCAGGAAGAGCGATTCCAACAGCTTCAGAGACCCGGGGTCCGCCCAGTGCAAGTCGTCGAGGAAGAGCACCAAAGGCGCGCTCTCGGTGGCGAAAACCTGAAGCAACTGCGACAAGGCATAGAAGAGCCGTTCCCCAGCTTCCACGCTCGAGCCCACCCTTGGCCCCGGGTGCCTGCCCACGAGCCGCTCCATGCCGGGTATCAACGCCGTGACCAAGGGAATGTTCGCTCCAAGCTTGGAAAGGACGACCTCGCGCCAAGCGGATAGCTCTTCGCTCCCTCGACCCTCAATCCACTGAAACAACTGCTCGAAGGCAGCTATTACCGGCCCGTAGGGCACGTCCTTCTCAAGAGACTCAGACTTCCCGCCTACGAAAAGGCTCCGCGTCGTCCGAACGCTCATGGCGAACTGCTGAACCAGCCTGGTCTTCCCAATCCCCGCCTGTCCCGTGACGAAGACTGCCTCAGCGGGACCGCGAGCCACCCTATCGAACGCCTGGTGCAACAGCTCAAGCTCTCGTTCTCTCCCATAGAAGCCGACCAAACCCTGGAATCGAGGGACAGCCTCGCGCTGGGCGTCGCCCCGGTCGTGCTGGCCTATCTTGAAAGGGGCGATGCTGCTACGCTGCTCCCACTCCTCGAGACACCGGCGCAGGTCGTGCCCTATGCCCTCGATGCTCTGGTACCTCTTGTCAGGATCCCTGGCAAGGCATTTCATGACGATGTCAGAGAGCACCACGGGAATCCGTACATCCACCTCGTTCGGGGGCGTGATGCGCCCTGCCATCAGGTTGTGGAACCATTCTAGCCTGTTCCTACCCTCCACTGGCAGCCGGCCCGTGAGCGCTTCGTAAAGGATCACGCCCAGCGAGAACAGGTCGGCCCGCAGGTCAACGGGCCTGCTCAAGCGACCGGTTTGTTCAGGCGCAAGGTAGAATACGGCATCGCGGTCGGTTTCCGTTTGCCCGGTGCGAATGGGGTCTGCCAAGTACACCTTCTCATCTTCCAGACTCACCAGGACGCCATCGGGGTTCAAGTTGCCGAGGACGATAGCTTCGCTGTGCGCCCGGAAGATCGCATCGCACAGACGTACCGCGAGGCGCAGGAGCATCCCGAGCGACATCTCCTGACCTTGGATATACCGACGAAAAGGCAGAGCACCCGTCAGGTTCGGTGTACCCGGCCCTGGAGTGCGAGTCCCGTCAGGCCGGCGTGTATCTCCCAAGCGCGCGTTATCGTCCAAGGCGTCATACCCCTCATTTCCAGCAGGAGCGCTTGGCGGCGCCCTGTCGCTCTGCTCTCTATCCGACTGATCGACCGCTCGATCACGGACCGCCCGACCGCGCCACAGGTGCACCGGCCCATCGGCCCTTCGGTCCATGGCCGGTGGTCCGGTACTTCGTCAGGAGAGACCGTTTCCCTTGCGGTACCATCTCAGGCCTCCGCTCTGCCGCTCGGCGGCATCGGTCCGGTCGGGTCCTCGTATCCTCCCTCGACAGACCAAGTGTATCGCCGGGAGATTGCTGAACCTCCCCATTGTCCACCAGATCCGCCTGGCACCCGGCACAACGGCGGTCCTGAGCGATTGAGCTGAAGAGCCGCGCTGCCGCAATAAGGAGGGGGACGAGAACTCGATGAGCCGTAGCTAGGTACATCGCCACAAGTTCGCGCTACTTTTCAGCGCGCGAATCCTGCCCAGGCCCAGGGTTGCCGGTGTTGCCCTCCGGGGACGGCACGCTTGCGGCGAGCCTCGTTCGAATTTGGCGCGCAGGCCTGCCTAATTCTCGACGCCTCGTCGTGCAAGCACCGGCAACCCTAGCGCCCTCAAGAAAAGAAACGAGAACGTATGGCACCATACCTAGATACTGCAATCCTTACACGATCCCGTATTTTCGCAGCTTCTCGTAAAGCGCGGATCGTGAGATCCCTAGCTGTCTCGCGGCGCGGCTCCTGTTGTTACCGGTGGCCTTCAGGACCTCGATGAGCGTCTCTCGCTCCGCCCTCGCGACCACGTCGTTCAAGGCCTCGCCTGCCCCGTGCCCGTAGACGGCTACCGCGCGGCCCGGCCCTTTGGCGGAATCCACGACATGGCTTGGCAGGTGCTCCACCCCGATGACCTCGCCGTCCGCCAGGTTGAGCGCTCTCTCCAGCACGTTCTCGAGCTCCCTCACATTCCCCGGCCAGCTGTAGTCGAGCAGGATCCGCAGCGCCTCCGGCGACACCGATGTCACCTTCGTCGGGCAACGGGCTGAGAGCTTGGCAAGGGACATGCTGATTATCAGCGGGATGTCCTCGATGCGCTCGCGCAACGGGGGTATGCGGATGGTCACCACGTTGAGGCGGTAATAAAGGCCCAACCTGAACGCACCGTCCCTCACCATCGCCTCGAGGTCCTTGTTAGTGGCGGCCATCACGCGCACGTCCACCTCGATCTCCCGCGTCCCGCCCACGCGCTCGATCTTGTGGGTCTGCAACACCCGAAGCAGCTTCGCCTGGAGCTGCACGGACATGTCGCCGATCTCGTCCAGGAAGATGGTGCCCCCGGCTGCCAGCTCAAACTTGCCCGGCTTGCCCCCCTTCACCGCCCCAGTGAACGCTCCCTCCACATAGCCGAACAGCTCAGCCTCCATGAGGTTATCCGGAATGGCGGCGCAGTTCACGCTCACGAACGGCCCTCCCCGCCGCGAGCTCGCCGAGTGGATGGCCCGCGCGAAAACCTCCTTCCCCACCCCGCTCTCCCCCAGCAGGAGCACGGTGGACCCGCTCCGCGCAGCCCTCTCGGCGAGGTCCTTCGCCACCCGGATCTGGTGGCTTGCACCGTAGATATCGTCGAAAGACGATGTCCTCACCGATACGAGCTCGGCCTTCATATTCTCCACCTTGTCCCTGAGCCTATCCACCACATGCTGCACGCACATGTCGGACCGGGCCATGTTCTGGTACACGGCGACGGCGTATGCCCTGCACGTGGGGTAACCGCACATTCCGCAGTCCAGGTGGTCCTGGGGCGAGATCTTCCCTGAGAACGCCAGGATCTCGGCTATCTCTGACTCGCTGGGAATGGGCAGCTTAACCCCGCACGCCTTGAACGTGCGCCCGAGCACATCGGCCTTGACCTCGCCTCCGCCACACGCGCCACCTCCGACCGGCGCGTCGCCAGGCTCTCCGGGGGACGCCGCCTCTTCCAGAGCGAACGCTTGGCATGCATGCTTGCGCACGGAGACCGAGGAGCGCCTGCGAAGCGCGGGCGCGTCCAGGCAACCACGGCACATGGACGCATCGACGAAGAGCGGGCTGAGGACGCCCCGCGCGAGGTCGCCCATCACCTCGACGCACCTCGACCCGCCCGCCGCTATCACGAGCTCTTCGTCGGAAAGCCCCTTCGACATCCCCATGAGCCACGACAGCCCGCCCGCGAAAGCCACGTGGCGCTCATACGGCGCAATGGGACCGTCGAGCGCTCGCGGGCCAAGATCCCGGAGCACGATGTCCCTCGCCTCGAACGCCGCGGCAAGCTCGTCAAACGTGAGGACTGCATCTATGCCCGATGCGGCCCCGAGCTCGGAGACCTCGGCCTTTCGCGCGACACACGGTCCAACATACACGATCCTGACGCCTGCGTCCGAGCGCGCCGCGGCCCCGGGCTTGCCGGAAGGCTTGCCCGCCCGCCTGGCTGCTGCGGGCCCGCCGGGCGCAGGCAGTGCCGCGGGCGGCTCCGACGCCCTGCGGCCCTTGCCACGGCCGGAGATTCGCGAGCCCAGCAGCGCATCATCGTCAACCGCCTGAAGAGCCTCGCGGATCACGCGCGCTGCAACTATGGGAGGCGAGGCGACAGGGACGAGATTGTCCACGAGGTCCGGGTAATGCCTCTCCACAAGGCGCACCACCGCCGGACACGCTGAGCTTATCGCAGGACGCTTGACAGCGACCGGACGCGCCGGGGCGAGTTCGTTCCGGCCCGGGCCGTAGTAGGATGGCCCCGGACCTGAAGACGGGCATGCGGACAGGGTCTGGAGCGCAGCCCGGTACGCCTCGACGACACGCCTTATGGCGGGTGACGTGTCGCGCACCTCCGAGAACCCTAGAGCCGCAACGCCCGCCACCACCTGGCCCGCAGATACGCCTGGGAACGCCGCCGGGAACGACGGGTCAAGGAGAGCGATGGCGCGCCCTTCAGCCAGAAGCGCGTCGAGCAGCCCCGCAGTACCACCGTCCGGCTGCGAGCGTCGCGCCCTCTGCGCGCACGCCTCGATGCACTCCCCGCACGCCACGCACAGCCCGTCCACAGCTCTCGTGACGCCATCCTCAACCTTGATCGCCTTGACAGGGCACGACCTTATGCAGGCGTAACACTTTCTACACCTGCTCTCCTCAACGAGGATGACACTCACGGACGCGTCCCCCTTCCTCGCGAGTTGAACATCCTTCATTGGCACATTGGCATCTTGGCGGCAGATGCCAAGGCACGGCAGACCCTGACTCCAACGGAGATTCCACCAATGGAGATTCCAATGGAATGATAGCAATTGGAAGGCAAGGCTCTCTGAAGCAGACCTAAACTGTTGCCAACGTTTCTCTCAACTTTCAGCTTCGTGGTGCAGGCACCGCAACGCGCAAGCGCGCAGGTACGCTGGCATACGGGCGCACTGGCACGATGACACGATGGCATCGCAACGCGCAGGCTCAGGCACGCACACGTAAGCATGCCAGCGGCCAGCGCGTGGGGACGCTGGCACGCGGGTGCATGGGCGAACAGCATCGTGAAATCACGCGAACACGGCAGCTCGGCCCAATCAGGCAAGATCGTCGCTGCGGCAGGCCAGACTCGCACTCACCAGGGAGTCTCAACGACCCCTCGTCCATGTGACTGCGACCGCCCGGAGTGACTTCCCAAGTAGCGAGGCTCGAAGGTCTGGAGGAGACTGGTTGTGGTTCACGAAAGATGTCCGCGTGAGTTGGAAGGATGGGCAAGGGGACCGCGGGCCAGGGGAGGAATGTCCCGGGACAGGTGAACTCGTGTCCACGCACAAGATGGAGCGTGGGGCCATCGCTCGCGTCCCCTGACGGAATGGTGAAAGCATGGGAGTTCAACTGGGCTTCAGGAAAGGTCGAAGGTCGAAGGAGGGCTTCAGGAAGGAGGGTCTTAGGCATGAAACGCATGGCACCAGCGCCGCACTCGAGGTCGCTCCTTGCTGTTGCACTGGTACTTGCCTTAACCTGCTATGCAGGCGTGGAGTTAGTTCAGCCGCACAAGAAGGGCAATGCCTCATCAGTCGCGGAGGCAGCGACCAAGGCGGAACGCAGCGACATTGACATCATCGACTCAAAGCCGGCATCAATGCTCCCAGTGCGCGCAACAGCCAGCGGTGGCACTTTTCCGTAGTGCGCGATGCGGAGATACTCGAGGAGATAGAAAGCAGCATGGGCGGCGGGGGCGGCATGATGGTTCCTCCTCCAGGCGGGCAAGCTCCCTCGCAGGGTGGGCAAACACCTCCGCCGGGCGGGCCGGCCCCTGCGCCTGCGCAGGGCCGAGTGGGAGGTGCGCCTCGGAGACTGTCGCTCGCGTCGGCCAAGGTCGCCATCGTCGTGTCGAGCACAAGCAACCTGAGCACAGACCCGTTTGACTGCGGGCTTGCTTGTCAGAACATGTCCGTCGCTGCGATGGTGCTAGGGTACGCTACCAAGATAGTCTCTTCTCCCACCGACGCCATCAACGGTGCTAGAAGCGATTACTTCCACAAGCTATTGGGCATACCCAAGGCGATGAACGCCGTGGCCGTGCTGCTTATCGGCGTGTCAGATGAGAGCGTGGACGCGATAACGGGCGCGTCGACACGGAAGGCGTTCGATGACGTGGTGACGTATGTGACCCGCTGAATTGCGGAATAGACTGGTCATGCGGCTTGGGTAGGCAGGGCCGTCAGCTCGGCTCAGCTGGGCGCAGCTCGGCTTAGGCCCTCGCGCTCACACTCACGCTCAGGCGCCGGGAGTCCCCCACAGGTGGTGTCGCCGCGAAACAGGCCGCGACCTGGGGTTTGGAACGGGATTGCGTTGGCAGCCCGAGCCCGATGACGAATGACGATCGCGCCTGCCGGATGATGGTCGCGCCCAAGATCCCGACATGGATTCCATCGGAACCGTTGTGTTGCCCGGCTCTGGCGTCATGGACTCTCGTCTTTCTTCCTGAAGAACGCTGGGGGCTGCCGGTGGGTTGGACGGCGGGAAGCTTCGAATCTGGCCGCCCGTGCAACCACCGGCTACCCTGGTGCCCTTGAGAAAGGAAGTGACGACTCCCGGGCCGGGTAGAGCCGATGCCTCTCCGTGGACCAGCTCCGGTCGCCCCTTCGCCTTGGACCGCGGCACTAGTCTCGAGCGCGCGGGATGACGTCCGCGTCTGTTCCGTGATGGGCATCACCGCTCGCACTCGACGTGTACCGTGCGCCACCCGTTCTCGGCAGACCTCCTCGCGCATCACCCGTCGGACCAGGATGGGTGGCGCACATCACTTCTTTCCGGTGTATCGTTCTGCGCGTCATGCTTCCGATCCATCCCGTAACACATGTCACTCCTCATGGCATCACGCGTCCCTTGCGTCACTCGTCCCCACGCACACGTGCCATCTGTCACCCCTCCCGGCCTACACGTATCGACTGTCCCCCGTCCCGAGCGCACCCGTTCCTCATGTCACGTATATCCCTGGACGCGCGCTGGCCGTAACTCATGTCCGACTACGTGTGCTGGGCCTCAGGTATTCCCGACTATGCGTGCCGGCTTTCAGTTATCCGCAACTACGTGTGCCGGTCCCCACCCATTCCCAACTACGCGTGTCGGACGTCACTCATCCCCAACTGGGCGTGTCGGACGTCACCGCTGCCGCGATGAGCGGGACAACTTCCGTCCCGGCCGTTCTGTCCCGGACCAGTCATCACCAAGCTGATGTACCTATCACGCATCACGGTGCTGATCTCACACCATCTGGCTTGTGGCTTACGCCAGTGGCGACGCCAATGGCGGTTTCAAATGGTGGTTTCAGATGAGCCAACCGGAGGCAGGAGCGCGAAGGAGGCAGCAAACACATGAAAAACCAGGCCGAGGGCGTGGCAGGGCGCCCGGCGTAGGATCCCGCGATGGTCCGGAGGGCCCCCGGAGAGCCCCTACTTCTGAGACACAATCAAGAACCTGTGGCATGTGAATTCTATAAAGCCTACTCTCTTTATAACTTCGTCCATGTACTTTAGCCCCTCGTAATAATCGTCCTTGTCTAACGTGAAGTCAGGCACCTGCCAGGGAATCGTCTTGACATAATAAGCTATGGCGCCAATGTCGTAAAACCGGGTCTTTGTGTAGTCCTCCTTCTGTTTTAGAATCCGCATTCCTGCTTCTTCAAGCTCACGGACGGCTGTAGCCAGATTCCATTCATGATACACGGGCTCGCCAGCATGCAGAATCTGGTTGATTTCATAATCATTCATCCCGCCGACCTGCTGAGTGACAAAAACCCCGTGGGCCTTCAGGATCCGGTATACCTCCCTGAAGTGGTAGGATTCATGCCTGTTGATTATCAGGTCAAACACGCCATCATCGAAAGGCAGCTCGTCATCGCTCGACACCCGCCTAACTTCAACGCCTAGCGGCGCTAATCTTGCCCGTGCGACAGGTATGTTCGGCTCGTAACCTTCGGTTGCAAACGCAATCCCTGGTAAAGGATGGAGGGAGGCGAGGAGGGACAAATACTCGCCGCCACCCGTCCCCATATCCAATAATGACTTGGCTTGCTTCAAGTACGGGAGAACCTCAACTGTGTAGTTCCACGACAGAGGGTATTCGTGCATCCTTCTGGGGGCCTCAAGATATGTGAAATCCCACCCCCTAAAATCCTTGCTCAGTGCTTCCTCTAGGGTTGCCCTGAAAGCGTCGTTTTCACTTCTATTCAACCCTCTTCCACCCTCCTCAGCCAGCATGACGCAAGTCTGGCAATTCGACAAGAATAGCATAGACAAAGTAGTCCAGGTTCTTCAAGGCATTTCTCCGCGACCGCCAACCGCCCTCCTGCTCCCGGAGCAGACGGGTGCCCCGATGCGAAGTAGACGAGAGGGGTGGGAGTCACCGGGCCGCTGCACCGGGCCGCTGTATGAGGAGGGGACGAGAGGAAAGGCGAGGAGAGGAGAGGGGGAGGGGAGGGGAGGGGGACGACTCTGAGATAACACCCCACCACCGCCACGGCCGTCCCAGGACCGGGAGGAGGCGGGCCATCTGTTTTGTGTTGCGCGTGCGGCCGGCCAAGCCGTCTAGGCTGTCTGGGATGGCTGGGCTGGCCTGCGCTGGCCAGGTTGGCCAGGGCGGTGTCAGGCCCGTGGCCCGTCACCGCCCCATGTATGCGGACCATCGATTCCGGAACCTCACTACACACAATCAGCCCAACGTCGATGTCATACCCACGTACACACATCATCCCGATTCCGGAACCCGTCTCTCATCGCCGACTTCGCGACCTCGAGTTCGCGACTTCGAAAGGCGCCTCCTGCGCGCTATTCGGCCTTTTCGATGATCACTTGCGAACCGATGTCTCCTCCAAACCTATCTTTTGCGCTCCCCATGTTGACCGAGATCTCCACCCATTCGGTGCTCGCTACGAAAATCAGGTCGCTGCCCTCGGGCACATCGCCGTATGTATTCACAAACCTGCTTTCGATGGTCTTGTCGCCCACCGTCACACGGACTTTGTCGTTGAACTTGAGACCAAGCTTTGCAACAAGGTCCCTCGAGATGTTCGCCTGCATGTTTCCATACTGGTCGACCAGGACCACTTCGCCGATCAATTTGCCGTCTTCCAACCTCGCTGGCTTAACGTCCAGCACGACAAAGTCACTGATAGCTGGGCCCACGTCACTTGCCTTGCGGCCGGCAGCAATGCGGGCGGCGGTTGGCGTAAAGATGTCGCGCCCATGGAATGAGAATGATATTGGTCCGGGACGCATGAAGTCCTTGTTTGTTATCTGATAGACGGCTTTCACGCCGAACTCCTGAGCCACGAACGTGAACAGTCCGTTATCGGGACCAACGAAGAACTTGTCGTCTTCGGTCCGAAGGACGATCGGACGCCTCTCAGTGCCGACTCCTGGATCGACGATTGCAACAAACACGGTTCCCGCCGGGTACTCCCTGGCCGCGAGCAGGAGAGTCACGGCGCCTTCCATTATGTTGTAGGGTTCCACCTCATGCGTGATGTCAACGAGAGTAGCCTCCGGGAAGATTGACAGGGCGACGCCTTTGACAGCACCGACGTAGAAGTCTCGGGTTCCCCAGTCCGTCAGGAACGCGATAATGCCATTGGTCTCGCGTTCCGCGGAGCTTGCCGCGGAGGCGCCGGTGGAAACGGAGGCGCCGAACACTGCCAAGAGGGCCAGTACGACCAGCACAGACAGGATCCGCTGAAGCCGCTTCGATAGCATCGCTATCTCCCCCTTACCTATGGTGTCTGTTTGGTATGTTCCGCACCTATGGATATTCTGCGACGTTCCAGAAAACTCCTCCCTATTTACTCGTCGGACGCTCCCGTCCGGCACCATCCTCAACCACCATCCTTGCCGTCCTTGGTGCCACCGGCCGCGGCGGGAACTGCCATTTGGCTGCCCCCCCCCCGAAACCCCTTCTTGCGCTACGCGCTTCCCACGTCCCGGCGGTTCGCCTCAGCTATTCCTCACCGCAGCCTCCTCGACCAAGCCTTCTCGATCATTCCCCGAGACGCTCCGCGGACAGCCCGAACGACGCGCCCCGTCGCTCTGTCGCTCTTCGGACGCATCGGCACAACCCTGGATGGGGCTTGCACGCTCCAAATCACCCGTACGTGTGGATGCGTGCCTGGCGTCACAGTCTCTGGCCCATTCCTGCTGGACACCACTCACCACAGTCCCTCCAGTTCCATGTGTCACCAGTCCTTATGCAGGCGTGATTTCTGCCGTCCCTCCCAGCCCATGCGTGTCGGCCGTCACCCCTCCTCAACCTGCGCGTTCCCTGTGTCACGCCTGCACCCGGACGAGTGCCTGGCGTCATCCCTCCCAGCCGATGAGTGCCTGGCATCACCGCTCCCGCCGCACGCATGCCCTCCATCATCCTTCCCCTCCTACCACGCGGCCGCTCGGGGTCTGGGACAAGACTCGCCCCTCCGGAGGGGGACGGCGATGCTCGCGCTCCCGGCGCGCGTTCTGCCATGTACGCTCCGCCGCGCATGCTCCGCTGCGCCCGCTCCGCCGCGTACACTCCGCCGCGCGCTCCGTCGACACTTGACATTGCTGGCTCTTCGCCTCCGCTACCTCGTCTACCTCGTCCGCAGCGTTATCGTCCCAAACTCGGATTCCACATGCACAGGGATCCCTCCCCGCCCTACTACAGCGGTCGCCTGCTCCTCGTTCTGAACGCGTCCGCCGGTTGTGACAGGCACATCCGCATCGATGCTTCCGAACCGGGTGCGCATCTCTACCCTGTAACCCTCGGCCGCCTCCCCGAGTTCCACCCGGACCGGGGCGTATGTGGACCGCACACGCGTCTCGTCGTCGATCCCGCTGATCTCCACCAGGCCGTGATCGGAGGTGAGGAGCACACTCCCGCGAACGTTTCGTCCGCTCACCGGGCAGAAGCTGCCTTTGCCCGTAAGGCCGCCGCCCACGTCCGCCAGGTTGACCTGGCCATGCTCTGCGATGAGGTCAACCGCTCCCGCGATGGCCGACGCATCAACCCGCGAGAATCTCGCCCTCAGCGTGACGTTGCCCCCGACGCTGTTCAAAGTGAGACTACCCTGCTGAACCGTGATGTCGGCGTCCTTGGCGATCCCGGAGATTTGGGCGGCGGCAAACCCGGTTCTCGCAACGAGCGAGCCGCCGAGGTTGGACGTCCTGGTGGCGCCGTATTGGTTCTGGAGGTCCACGTCCCCCGACACCCCGTCAATGCTCACCTCGCCGAAGCTGTTTACCACATCGACCTTGAGGCGTGGAGGAAGCTTTACCCTGTAGTTTGTGACCACCCCCATTATCCTCTCGGAGCTCTCCCGTGGCTGACTCAGCGCCACCCTCGCCTCGCCGCCGCTCGCGCCGAGGTCGACCGAGCATCTGTTGGCAAACTCCTTTGCCCGCTCCTCAGACTCGGCATAGACCGTGATATCGTAGTCCACTTCTATGGAGTCTTCAGCCCCGGCTGCTCCCTCTGCGCCGGCCGTAATGGCCACGCTGCCGAAATCGTTGGCGATCCCAAACTTCGTGATACCCGCGGCGCTCATCGTGAGGCTGCCCGACTTCGTAACGTGAGGCGTTCTCGAATCCACGGATAGCCCCGAATTCATGTCGGCATTCCCGGACTCGATGAGCACCGGGCCAATCCTGTCTAGCTTGTTCAAACCGCCGGTGGCGGCATCCATGACCGCCACGACGGTCAATGCGGCCAGTATAAAGAGGAACGCAAGTCTTGCTCTCATCTCGTTCCCTCCTCGCGCTGTGCGTTTCCTGTGGCGCGCGTCTCTTGTGTTGTGTTCCGCTCCTGTCTCAAACCCCACCTCAACCCAGCGGATCTCACACCTCGACATGACGCTCGAGCAGCCAGGATCCAGCCGCAAAGAGGGCGAGCATCCACAGCGCCGCTACCATGAAGGGCGCGCTATCGAGGTGCACAGTTCTCAGGCTGATGAGGCCGTTCACGTTGCTCCAAACCTGGAACGGCAGGTCCGGAAGCCACCTGAGCGCAGGCGTCACGACGGACATGAGCCGGAATAGTCCCCAGAGGCTAAGGAGAAAGGTCCAGACCATCACGAGCCCTCCGGATCGCTGAAACATCCTGCCAGCGATGTAGGAGAACTGGACTGCGATGATGACGGCGACCACCGAGAACCACAGCAGCGCCGTGGCTAGGATCACCAGCTTGTAAGCGAGGCCGGCAGGGACTGCGTTCGGCGCCACTCCAGTGTTGCGCAGCAGCGTTGCCACAGGACCGAGCCCCAGGAGGGAAGCTCCCCCCATGGTCACCAGGGTGATGGCCACGGTCTCGCAGAATGTGGAGAGCGTCTTTGCGCTGAGTATCTGCCAACCACGAACCGGAAGCGAAAGCACAAGGTGCATGTGGTTCCCGCGCCACTCCTGGCTGAAGGACATCGTGCCCGAGAACAATGCGTAGAAGTGCAGGAGCGCCAGCGGCATCCACGCAAGACCCGCGACAAGCTCCTCCTGCCACTTTGCCGTCCTAGTTGCAAGGAAGACGTCCAACGCGATTATCGCCGAAACTGAAAGCAGCAAGACCAGCTTTGAGCTGCGGACCTCTTTGCTGAGAAGCTGCCAATACGCGCCCGTGCAATGCACACTTCCACCCTGCACGTTCCCGCTGTACTCGCTTCTCCAAAACGAACTACTCATGCGTACTCCTCCTCAAGCATGGCCTGGATTGAGGTGCCGCGGCTCTGGCGAAGCTCCTCCGCGTCTGCCATCATCTTCACCCGGCCCTTATGCAGGAAGATCACTTTGTCGAATATGCTCTCAGACTCCGCCACCTCATGGGTGGACAAGATGATGGTCTGCTCGCCCGCCTCGTACTCGGACACGATGGCCTTTAGTATCCTCGCTCGTGAGGGCGGGTCGATGCCAGAAAGCGGCTCGTCGAGCAGCACGAGCGGCGCGCTCCTTGCCATGGCGAGGAGCAGCTTGAGCCTGGCGCGCTGGCCCCTGGAGAGCCTGCCCACCTGAACCCTTGGGTCGACGTTGTTGATGAGTTCCAGCAGCCTCTGCACACGCTCAGGCTGCCAATCCCTGTAGAACGCCCCTACGAACTTTATGGTCTCAGCTACCGACATCCACGGATAGAGATGGTCCACTTCAGGGAGGTAAGCCACCTTCGCCTTGGTCACAACGTCGGGCTCCCTGCCTTCGATCAGCACCCGCCCTGCTGTGGGCCTCACAAGCCCCATGAGGCACTTGAGAAACGTCGACTTCCCGCTCCCGTTGGGACCCAGGAGACCAACGATTATCCCCTTCTCTATCTCGATGTTTACATTATCAAGGGCTTTGGCAAGAAAGTAGCTTTTAGAGAGGCTCTCCGTCTTGACGAGGGGTGGTCTCCCGCTCGTTGCCAGGATGCTCATTCGTGCTCACCTCGGTTTCTTGAATCTCGTGAAGGACGGACTCCCCTGTCCCTTTCAGCCCGTCCTCAACTAGTTCTCGGATCTCCTCGTCCCGGAACCCCAGGCTTCGCATCTCCTTGATGAACGCGGCAAGGGCTTGGTGGGCCATGCCGGTGCGTATCTCCCTCAAAAGCCTTGGGTTGTCTTTGATGAACGTCCCCTGTCCGCGAAGCGTCTCCACCAGCTCCGCCTGTTCCATCTCTCTGTATGCCCGCTGCACCGTGTTAGGGTTCACGCCGGCCTTCTGCGCGAGTTCGCGATGAGACGGCAGCTTGTCGCCGGGCTTGAGATCGCCACGAGCCACCGACCGTTTGACCTCGTCGATGATCTGCTGGTATATGGGCTTAGCGAGGTCTAGTTCGATTCTCACTACAGGTGCTCACCCTCCTTTCATGGCAAATCATGGACGCGGGTGGCAATCTGTTCAATGGTTGGATTCCGTGGTTGGACGCAGGCCCACATGAGCGCGTGCTGATATCATAGTGCACTAGTGACCTAGTGCACTATGAGTATATATCTCCTAGTTGGCCGCTGTCAATGCCGAGAGCGGATTTTCCTCAAGGGGGAATTTCCCAAGAAGGAAAATGAGAGGGACAGGCGCCAGGCCTGCCCCTCTCGTCCGATTACATTCTGTCTGACGTTCGCATGTTTCATGCCCAGCGTGTGTCGTGCCCGGAGCCGAATGGCGGGATCGTCCGCCCCCGGCCAGCTTCGCTCATGGAACCGCACGTCCCCCGACCCACCTCGCCCTTTCAGGGCTTTTTGAGTCGGCTTGCGCCCGCGCGCTGTTCGCCCGCCCACGGGTTTGAGCATTCTCGCGCGTGAGGTGACGGTGGGTAGCTACGTACCGATCCTATGCGCGTGGGATCCCGACATATGACAATTTCTCACCGCTAAACCATAGAGCATCATTTTCATGATAGTTTTGCCATCCTGCCTTCCCCTCCATCACCGCGGCCAACGCCGCCTCTACCGGCTTTACCGGGTTTCTCCTCCGTCATCGCGGCGAGCGGCGGCTTTGCCGACTTCTCCTACGTCATCGTGACGAACTGCGGCTACGCCAGCTTTTTGCTCCGTACCGAGGGGCGGGTCGGCTCCGACCCAGGCTCGCCATCATTTCCAGTTGGAAAGGAGGACATGGTGCCCGGATCTTGAATTGAACGTTCGAGCCATCCAGGTGGGGTAGAGCGTGCGGTGAAGCTTATGACCGTGGGGAGGACCCTCCGAGGAGGTGCACCGAACGATCGTTGAGGGATGGCGCATCCGGCCCATCCGGTCCATCCGGCGCATCCGAGCACTTGAGCGCCACCTTCGGTTCCTCAAGCATAGGACGCATCTGGTGCCAGGGAGCCGAGCGGCAGAGGCGGCGAGGTGGGCTGGAAGGACTTGCTCCGACTAAGCTTCACGCGTGTGGTTTGCGAAGGTGGACGCGTACTGGCTGCTCCCGTGTTCGGCCACGTCAACAATTGGAGGTGGTAAAATGTCAGACCGTAAAGAAAGGATACTCCTGGCGAAAGAACAGGAAACGCTGTTGGTTCCTCTGTACTCTAAGGCTGTCGAGAGCCAGCAACCTAGCCCCATCTTCGTCGATAGAAAAGCGCAAGAGATTTTGGACCGCATCGAATATGACTTTACCAAACTCAGAATTCCTAGAAAAACAGTCGTGTTGCTTTGCCTAAGAGCAAAGAAGTTCGATGCCTATACGCGAGAATTCTTAGCCCGCCATCCCAGGAGTGTTGTAATTCATCTAGGGTGTGGTCTTGACAGCCGCTATACCAGGGTGAATAACGGTGAAGCCGAGTGGTATGATTTGGATATGCCTGACGTCATTGACCTCAGGCGAAGATTTTACAGGGAAACCGATACTTATCATATGATTCCGTCTTCCGTCACGGAGTTTGGTTGGATGGCTGACGTTTCATCGCGAGGTCGCCCTGTGCTGGTAATTGCGGAGGGGCTGTTCATGTACCTGAAAGACGAAGAAGTAAGGGCGTTGATCCTCAAATTGAAAGAGGTTTTCCCTGGATGCGACCTCGTGTTTGATGCGTATAGCGTTCTGACGGCGAGAAATGCCCAAAGGCATCCATCGATCAACAAGACGGGGGCTGCCATTCACTGGGGAATCGATGATGCCAAGGCGATAGAGCGGTGGGCAACAGGTATTCAGCTGAAGGAAGAGTGGTACTTTACGCAAGCTGAGGATATTGAGAAGCTCGGGTTAGCGTATCGCCTGGCATTCAAGATGGCGGGCCTTTTCACAGCAGCCAAAAAGGCGCATCGAATTCTCTATTACAAGCTAGGCAGTCGTGAAGGGAAAGATGCGTAGTGGAGCAGTTCGGGCGCTACGTGGACCAGCCGTGCAGCGGTTCGAGCCACCACGTCATCAGCCACGAAGCCCGAAGCCGTCTCAAGGATGGCATTGCCGATGGAGGCATCTACCTTTTCAACCTCGAAGAGAAGCCACACCCCTGCCTCCTCCGTACCGGGCTGGACACGCTTCGGCAAACGCGCGTTACCCGATCGTCGTCGGCGGCGATCATCGCCCCGTTTACAACGGCCGAAGGTCGCGCGAGGGACATTGGCAGATGTCGTCAGACCTGAAGAGATTTAGGGATTCGTGCAGAAGAAGGAAGTGAGTCACGCAACCAGTGGGGGCTACGGACCTTGGCGGGCCTCACCTGGTTGTCCCTCATTTGACCGTCATCGAGCCATGGAATTGTCACGGAAGGCCGGGAATGAGAGTGGGAGACAGCTGAGAACCTCCGTCCGTTCCTGGAAGGCGTGCTTGTGGCTGCCATGTTGTTTGAAGAGGCCGGGGTCCGTACTCCGATGACCGGGGGCATCGGCCCTTCTCGACCCGAGGGATACCGGGTGTGAAGACCTGCCTACTGCGCGTTCTTCGGCGCCCGCTCGAGAACGCAGGCGACGTAGTCGGTCTCCCCGGCAGTGAGGTGGTTGAGGTGGTTGTGGAACGGGATGCCGATGCTCGTCCGCCCGGCAAGCCCCGTGACGGGGAAGGCGCCCTCCTTGGACCCGAACTCGGCTCGGTAGAAGGGCTGCAGGCGGATGGGAGTGAAGTACGGACGGCACCCGATCCCCGCGTCCTGGAGGCGCCGCATCACGTGGTCGCGCACGGGATCGCATGGACAACATCGGGCTTGGCCGGCTGGTGGTTGGGGGGGCGTTGGTCGGCGAGCTCCGCCCCTTGTTGATATCTGCTGACGCCAGCTAATGCCATTACAACGCTTACCAACTAGGTACCTCTCGTCGTAATACCCGAACCTATCGTGCTCCGGCGCGCTGAGACAAGCCCCATTACATATGTTAGCAACCTGCAACAGCTTCACCTGGCGCGCCGTTTGGCACAGAGCCCGGCTAAGACCAATCCCGCGTCTCCCCTTGACCTGGCACGACGGATCCTACTGGCCGCCGCCAGTTATAGCGCGTCCCAAGGTAGGCGCGACCCCCACGCGTTCCAATGAACTAACGCGACGTGCCCGTCATGTCGTACCGAATTGCGGCTGCAATGACTGTTTTTGCTATGCGGCCTGCCCGACTGCAGTCCTCAAGCAGCCTGGCCGAGTCAGGTCTGCCCAGACGATAGTGTGCAACACCTGACTGATTGCGCATGTCCTCGCGGAGCCATTCGATTTCACCCTTGAAGAACGCCTCGTCAATACCGTATTGACGATAACGCCTTTGATAGTCTCGATCCACTGAAGGATCGCCCACTATCGCAGAAACAGCCTTCCAGTAATTGCTGATAGCTTCCACCATCAGCTGCGCCTGAAACGAATCAAAGTGAGAGCTACCCGTTTCTGCCAAGAGCAAGCCCAGCCGATAGTAGCGCAGAGCAGCCATCAGGTGTTCTTGCAAGTTACAAGAACTCCACTCACGGACAGATCCCTCTATAGTTGGGACATGATACCATCGGTATTTCATGGCCGTACAAGTTGTCCTAAGTGGCAGAACCTGTTGGGTTTCGGGAATGACCGCCTGCAGGGGCTCGGCGAAGACAGGCGTGGACGCGAAGTGGGTAAGCCACAGACAGAGACTCTCAATCAGGCTTTCGCACTTTTCGAGATCCAGAGACCGGCCGTCAATATCTAGTGTCAGAGTCACATAGTTGTCTACAAGTTGCACTCCTACACCCTCGCGTTCAAGACGCAGGGACAGTCTCTCATCAAACCTTCGATACTGGCTTAATGTTCCGAGGCCTACAACCGAGCCCGTCAGTGTATCAATCGTCGGGCCTACGACGTCCTTAATGCCGGCTTCTCCCCCAGGTATCACTGTGTAATCGTCGCCGGGAAGCCCGAAGACTGAGGGAGGATGTAGCTTATAGAAGACCTCGACTCGCATTGTCCTTCCTCCCAGTTTTTGTGATGATGCACTTCAACGTTGCCGCCGCCCACGTTGCCCTTCTGCCCTTGGACCGCTGGTTGCAGCATGCATTTTCACGGTGCTCCGGTCGCAGGTACTCGAAGGGGCCAAGGTTGAGAAAGGGCAAGCACCTCACGTCACGCGCAAAGCAGGCGTCGGCACACCGCGGTGACTCGCACTTGTCCATCCTCTGAATGGAACGTGGCTCCAGCTCATCATGAGCGAGGAATATGGGACAAGAGATAACACCTCCGCTCCCCTTCTAGCCAGCTTTGCGCTGCACCCACGCGGTAGGCATTCACCTAAGCGTGGCTAGGCCCCTAGGCCTTAGCCTCACCCTTCACCACCTGCATGGGGAGAACCATTGCGGCGACACCGGCCTGGACCACGGGGTGACAAATCGTCTTCGGGCAAATGTCCGCTCGTATAGCCGAAGTTGGCGGACATGGCCAACTCCTCATTCCGTGAAACCCGAGAGAGACGCCCTTTGTTGTGTCGGCGTAAACATCGAGTGCCATCGAGAGCTGAAATGTAGCGCAACTGTGCCGGCAGAATGTGGACGCGGTCACAGCCACACTGGATCTCCATCGGTAACCCGGGCAATCCGCCAGTGCATGGACTTCAGCCGATCGAGTTCTCCCTTCCGGAAAGCATCTTCTCTCATGGCAAGACACAGGAGATGACTGGGCCGCGTCATCGCGACATAGTGTTGCTTAAGTCGGAGTAGAGTCACCGGACGCTCGGTTCCTTTGCCCGATTTTGCCCCAAGGAGCCAAGGTATGAGCGTCGCGAGATGGTGCTTCCCCCTGTAGTAGGTGTCAAGAACAAGCGTAGCCGTGTGAGTCTGCCCTTTCATCGAATGAATAGACCCTACGCGGATATGCACCTTCGGTGCCAGGGCAGGATACCGGAAAACGTTGTCACGCTGCCGCGAGGCGCCCGTCGTTTGACCGCCATCATCCGGTATCGGCCATTCCAGGAAGCGCTGGACATCTTGCGAAGCAGCGGATGTATTGCCTATTGCCGCGGCGATGTCTGTGATGACGGCCGACCACCTTCCGCACCAGTCCTCAACAGTCGGACCGCGTTCGTCAATGGTAAGCGCTGTAACGAGTTCAAGATATGCTGCCCTAAGGTCCGGCCTGTCGGCCAGTAATTCAAGGACATACCGGTGCTTTCGTGTTGTGGTGACTAGGTTCACCGTTGGGTTCAAGATCCGTACCGATTGCAGGATTCCGTCAGCTATCTTCTCGACGATCCAATGACACTCGCCGGACTCCCGTGCCAGCCTCCGACCTGCTTCGACATACTGACGGAACGTGCTTGGCTTCGGCTCCGTGCGGGTCAGCTCGGGGTCGTAATCTCGCCAGTAGTCGCGGACTGAGTGAGGCAGGCTGTCGTTTGCCTCAGGCCTATGAACAGCGCCCACAGCAGTGAACGTCCCAGCCCGCAGCTCGCTATCTGAGAAAACCTCCATGAGGTAGCCAGCATAGCTTGGGAGCACGTTGAGGATGGTCTGATCGCTAAAGACAAAGATGGCGTGCTTACCCGTTGTGTCAGTTGTTATGGTGTCTCTACGAGGGCCGCAGCCAACAAGGCCCTGAGGTTCAAGCGCCAGAGGATTGGCGATGTCGGCGATCTCCTGACCAAATCGGTGGCTGTTCGGAATACTCACGCAGACCGATGGGTCGGGAAATGGGTCGGTAGTTGCACCCTCGGTCTGACCGATGTTTTGGTAGATCCCCTGATTTGTATCGCCAAAACGTTGGCGAACAACAGGGTGGTCTCCATCCATGAACAACCGAAACAATAGACGCGACTGCATCTCGCTGTTGTCCTGTACCTCGTCGATGAAGACAGCCGGAAAGCGATCTCTCACGGCGTTTCGAATGCTAGGCACCTGGTCAAGAAGCTCATTCGCCCAGACAAACATCTCATCGTAGCAGAAGAATCCTTCCTCACACACTGTCTTGCACGCAGCTTGAATGGCCTGGTAGATGAGAGTGGTTTTCCCCAGCTTGCCCCCACGCCAATTCACATCTCCCACGCTGAAATCGCTGGCAGAGATCGTGAGGATGCTCGGGTCTTTCCTGGCTCGTCTCAAGGCGTGCCGATGGTTCGAAGAGAGTCTTTTCCACCGACGACCCCGGCTTACCTCGTCGTCGATCATTCGTATCGGAAGCGGCTTAGAGCGAAGCCATGGTATCGCCAGGAACTCGTTCACGAATGCATGGATTGTGCCAATAAAGTGAGGATAGGAGAGCAGACGCCTTCCCTCGGGGCTATTGCCTAGGCGGTTCTCTATCTCCTGCCTGGCAGCATTCGTGTGCGAGAGTACGCAAAGGCCACGATGTGGGTCTGTCCATTTTCGCGACAGAATGGCAAGCTTCGCGACGAGTAGAGTCGTCTTGCCACTACCTGGGCAAGCCTCAACGTCCAGAGTTTCGACGCATTTGAGGATTTCCAATCGGGGATCGTTGCCATCATGGCCAGAAAATGCGTCCGACGGAAGACCCAGCAGCTGGCATACCCAGCTGACATCCTCGTCGCTGATGGCCGGCAGTGTGAATCGTGAGGAGTCATGCATGCAGTGCACCCTCCTCTCCGCCGCCCACTCCGTTGCTGGTAGTACCAGTGACATAGTCGATTGCTCCAACAAGATATGGTGGTAGAATAGACCGCCAGCCGTCTGGCGGCAATGGCTCCTTTCTCTGTCGTTCTTGCAGTAGGTGTGCAAGATACTGAGCTGCAGTGGCCTTCGAGATGCTTGAGTCCAACACGAAGGGTGCGTACACGCGTGACGCCAGTTCCTCCTTCGACAGGCCTTGATCCAACAGGTCCTCGAATGCGCGCGACGCTTCGCAGATCACACACTCGAGCGACGTCTTGCCTGTGCTAATCTGGTCATCTGCCTGAGCCAGATGCGCGGCAGCCCAGACTTCCTTGGCCAGCCCGAAGAAAGCCAAATCGTATTCCAAAGTCCATTGATCTGCGACGAATGTCTCAACACACTGACCACTGGCCCTCTTCCGGATCGCATCCCGACGCTCTCGAAGCATATCCTCCGTCAAATCCCTCTTGGCCAGCCAGCGACGGCTACTTCTGGTGGGCCAGCCTTCATCAGCCTTGACCTTCCCGATGATTTCCGGTGCACAGTCTGGCATCACATCGAAGTCTGCCACGCAGGCGACGGGAATGCTGATCATTCCGTCTCTCTCAGGATCCTTGCGCTGAAAGATGCGGGCAAACCGACGCAGACCAGTGCCGCCCACATTGACTATGGACACACCATACTCAGTGAAATCCCGCCCAAGCAGTTCGGCAATGGTAGGCAAGAGGATATTCTCGGCATCACCCTCGACTATCATTACACCGCGGGCAAAGAACAGGTTCGCTTTTGTAACGTCAAGGAATCGCCTGAGGAACCCGTAGTCCGACTTGTCGAGTTTCGTGTTGCCGAACGCCAGCGAGTATGCCTTGCCCTCATGCAGTAAGACAAGGTTGTCCAAATCAATTGCTGACGCGAGGTTCGGGCTATGTGTCGTGACAATGATTTGGATGCCGTGTCCCTTGGGGTCGCCTGTTTGCTCAGCAAGGTATCGCTGGCTAACGCTCTCCTGAAGAAACTGCATGAGGCGAAGTTGTCGTTGTGGGTGAAGATGCGCCTCCGGTTCCTCGATGAGTAACAGCGGGAACCCATCTTCTTCTGACCCCAGGAGTAGTAGCTCGCAAGCCATGAACAACAGATTGTTGGATCCAAGGCCGTGATTGGGCGGAATGCTCTCACCTGTCCCATTGCGCAGTTCAAGGTCGAGCTTCTCCAGCAGCTGACGAAGGCGCGAACTCGCATCTCCTCTTGACCCGCTTACCGAAATGTGCCCTTCCAACGGACTGCCGCTGAACGAAAGCGGCTTGAGGAATTGATCATTTAATCGTTTGCGTGCGGCCTGAATCCCCTCGTGATTACTCAGAAGCTCATCTGCGAGCCTGCCTATCCCGAGAACGCTCAACTTGGCGAGCTCCTTAGGTGGTCCCTTCTCGGGATCGTAGTCCTCGCCGTATTCTTTGACTTCTTTGGCGTTCTGCAGGATCTGGGAGAGGCGCGAACCGCGACCGGAGGCCAGCGCGCGCTCGGCATCACGTAATGGTCTGAGATAAGTCGATCGCAGAAAGTCTCTGCATTCACGGTCAATCTGAGGACCGTCTCCTGCCTTTCCTGATCGCGTCTCGAAGAGCACAGATCGCCTTTGGCTGGTTCCTCTAGCTGTCTCAGTAGCCTTCCAGTTCACATAGAGGACGGGGACTCTCGTGCCGTTCTCGTCCTCATAGGTTAGGTGCTCCAGAAAAGTCCCGAGCTCCTGCCGAGTGAGCTTCTCAAACTTGCAGCGAATCCGTATCTCCGTTGACCGCGAGCCGTCCACAGCCTGGTGAAAGTCGTCTTCATCGATCCTGATCGTCTCTTGATCACGAGTGCCGAGGGCAAGTCTAAGGGCATCTATAACAGCAGTCTTACCAGCATCATTCTCCCCGATGAGCGCGGTTAGACCTGGCCTGACAGGAAGCACTAGCGCGTTCTTCCCCTCTCCGAACATGCGGAAATTCTCGATGCGCAACTCAGTAAGCAGCACATTAAGTCACCCCCAGTTACGTCCGGTCCGGCAGTCAGCGATATTGGCTTCGGTGCGCCGGCCTACGGTCGCTGTCGGTCCTCAGGAGTGATGGTTGGGGTGAAATGAATGTCGACGCGTGGCGTAGAAGATGGCTGTGGCCTTGGCAACCTCGCATGGTACTGTCGCTAGGCCCCGAGTACTGACACACGACCAGCCGCCAAGAATCGGTAGGACAGAGAACACGATCCATTCGTGATCAATCGACGGTTTCGACATGATACCGCTTGATCCTGCTGAGTGCCAAGAAACAATGGGTGGAGCAGCATTGCGGTCACGGAAGCCGAGGGCCGCGATGGTTTCGATAGAAAGGCGGAGGAGTTCGGCAGGAAGGCATGCGAACGCAAGGATGTTGCGTGCGTGCTCAGTAATGCCTTGTATCCGGGACTGTCGGCGGAGATGAGGGAAGCTACGGACCGCTCAGAGAAGGTCAAGGCCGCTGCGAACTGTAGGGAGGAATGCGAGGCGGACTGCAAGGGGGCCGCCAGGGCAAACTCGTTCCGGCGGTATCTCATGTGCCATCCTGCGTCCCACCTTATGGGCTATCTTACGAAGGAGAGCAACAACCCTTCGCGAAATAAGCGAAATGAGAAGACATGAGGCCAAAACCAATGACGCTGCGTTGGCGCGACTGGTCGTGTCGAGAGCCCACCACCGGTACCACCGTGGGGGCCTTACCGGATGAGCGCGGGGGGCGTGCGGGAGCGTAGGCGCGTCGCGGAGGATGGCGTGGTATCGCAGGTCGCCTTCACATCCGGCACACCCGCATCGTCGGCGGATCCTGCCGCAAGTATACTTTCAGCGACTCTGGGGGTGGGATTGTGGCTAAGCTGTATCCCGCAAAGCTCGGAAACCACGTCAAGAGCATGGCAGAACGCCGCTTCCACGAAGAATGCAGACGCTTACCGGACGATTTCGTGGCGATGTTCGGATTGTCCCTCTTCCCGAGAGCAGGGTCCGAAGCCGAGGCCGACGTGATTATCGGCGACACGACCTGGGGCTACTTGGTCGTTGAGATAAAGGGTGGTGCGATCGAATTCGACCGGGAGACTGGTACGTGGTACAGCACCAGCCTGAACGGCAAGAGACACGAGATAAAAGACCCCGTGCGACAGGCGCAAGACAATGCGCATGCGATCGAAAGAAAGCTAAAGACCGATCCCCGCACGTCAAACATTCAGTACAGATTTGGCTGGGCTGTAGCCTTTCCCGATGTATCGATCTCCGGCAATCAGCAGGTCGGCCCGATACCCAGGGAACGCATCATCGACTCGAATGACCTGAGGCATCTCGAAACCAGGCTGGGACAGATCGAAAGGCAATTGGGCGCACCTAAGTGGAATGACGTCGCTTCCGGCAAGAAGGCTGTTGACGCGCTTGTCGAAGTCCTCTGCCCCGCTGTGCGGCTGCCGGTTGATTTGTCGCGAGTCATTGACGAGATTGAGGGAGGCATCTCACGCCTCACGGAAGCCCAGGTCAATATACTCACCGCCCTTGAGCAGCAGAAAGAGGCGCTTATAAGTGGGTGTGCAGGCTCCGGGAAGACATTCCTAGCAATGATAAAGGCTCAGCAATTCTACGAGCAGGGTCTGAGTGTTCTATTGACGTGCTTTAATAGACCGCTTGCCGATTGGATCAAGCCGGAGCTCCACACAAGGATCAGAAGCAGCACGGGCAATCTTCCGGACCTACTGAGACTGGAAGTGGGGACCTTTCATAGCCTTTGCCGGTCTTTAGCTGCGAGAGCAGGCCTCAACGAGATCGCTAGTCAGCTTGACCCACGTAGATTCGGACGAGACGACCCGCAATGGGCCGAGGCTCTTACGAAGGCAGCCGAGCGCCTGGGTCCGCAATTCGATGCAATCATTGTGGACGAGGGTCAGGACTTCGACGAACTCTGGTGGGTGCCCCTGGATTTGCTTCGCAGGAAGAATGGGGCGTTCTACATCTTCTATGACGACAACCAACGGCTGTACTCGGCAAAGCGCTGCTGGCCTATTGGCGGCCCGTCATACCTCCTGCCTCAGAGCGTGCGCTTTACCAGGCCAATTCATGATATGGTAGTCAAACTCTATCAAGGCCGTACTCCTAACCCTCCAGACGTGCCGGGACCCGAGCCCCGGATATACTTGGGAGGCGGGATTAGCGAGAATCCGAAGCTATTGAGTCAGGTTTTGCATGAGTTCTTCGTGGAGAGACATCTGAGCCCTCGAGACTTCGTCATTTTGACGCCGTTGGCGGGGAAGTCTCAGCTCTCCGAGGGAAAGCGGGTCGGCAATTACATCCTTACGTGGGACCCACGCAATGTAAAAGAAAACGGCCGGCATGTGCTCGTATCGTCCATCTGGAGATTCAAAGGGCTTGAGCGACCTGGGGTTGTCCTGGCCGAGATCGAGGTTCTAGGCGGCTGGGGCTGGGATGCGCCCGTGAGGACCGCTCTTCTGTACACTGGGATGTCTCGCGCACGGGCAATACTCACTGTCCTCGGCGGGCAACCCGAGTGGTTCGAGTCCATCGAGGCCGAAGCGCTGTCGCCCGATAAGGAGCGCAGCCTGGCCACGGTTATCGCGCAGATCGAAGGCGGCGTCGAGCCATCGAGGCGGGAATCCGATGCTAACGCAAGCGACGTCTCGAATGGCGGTCCCGACGAAGACGAACACCCTGACAAGGACGAAATCGAGCCCAAGGACGAAGTCGAGTCTTCAGTCTCAAGGTCAGACCACGGGCCCGACGCTCGCCCCCATGAGACACAGAGCGCCCCCGAGCCTGTCACGAGTCCGAATAATGTCAGCTACGCCGTTCTGCGCGAGTTCCCTGGTGAGGCTTGGCTCGATAATCCAGGGGTGCAAGCGGCCATCAACGCGGGGCTGGCTGCCAGAATCGATTCTCCCCCCGGACTGCTTATGCCTGCTTCAGGGGCAGCGCTCCCAACTGGTCCTTATCTAGGCATCGAGAAGGTTGCACGATTGCCGTTTTCGCAGCATGCCTGGTTCGTGAGGGTAATCCGGAAGACATGATGTGCTAATTGGCTTTGTCGGTTTGTCACAGGTGCGGTAGTAGTGCTCTGTTCCGAGGGACAGCAAGACTCTGGTTCACACAGCCATCGCGCGCCCGCGGCAGGTGGCGTACGGCTGCCTAGGAGGAAGGGCAGCACTGAGCCTCGTCAGCGGTTGTCAATAATGGGACTCTTGGACCTCACCGGCAGCCGGTGGTTTCGGCCGGGCGCGGCGGTGGTTTCGGTAGTGGTGGTTTGGAACGATTTAACGTGGCGGCGCTGACATAGCAAACGCAACACCGGTAGCTTGACCCTCGGCTGCTCGCGCCTCCGCGGCATGACGAACGCCTGACAGCGTCTGAGAGCAAGGAAACCAATGAGGGAGGTTCTCGGGATGCACATCTCAGCACGGCTCGCGTGGCACGATGATGGCTGGAACGGCTGCATCTGCCGGAACCCGGCCGCAAACACCTTCTGCGTAGGAGAATATTCGTACCCCGGGCAGCACATCGCAGAAAACCGCGACTTGAACTGGGAGAAACAGTGCGCCGGCAAACACTGTGGCAGCCTCGACCGGATCCCTCCGTGTTGCTACAGTATCAACGCTTTTGGAGCCGAAGAGGTGCAGGCCGAGGCTGAACCCCCTAGCTGGTTCAAGGACGGAACGTCGACCCGGCGATGGCCCGTGCCGCCCGCCACTGTGTGCGTCTGGCCATACGAAGAGATGTATGCGGACGATGTGCGTGTCGGGAATCGCTTCGACTACGACAGGCGCCTGGAACGTGCCCGCACATACTTCGATAGTATCAAGCCTGACCGCAGCCTGGTCTTCTACTACGCAAACTACTCCAACCCGTTCAGCGAGGACGAGATGAAGCGGTACGTGCTCGTGGGCCTTTCGAGGGTGCAGTCGGTAGGCGATGAGCTTTTCTACGAAGGATGCTCCCAACGAGTCCGGGAACGATACGGTGGTGGGTTCGTATGGCAGCGCAACATAACATCGCACTATCCGAACCAGGGGTTTCGAATCCCGTACCACAAATATCGCAACCAGCCGGAAGTGCTCGAACAGATTGCTCTCTTCCCGGACAACCCGCGAGTCTGCAAGTACGCTACCCGCCTCCTGTCTGACGACGACGCGCTTGGCCTCGTCGAGAGCTTCCTCCGGGTCGTCGAAAACCTGCGAGACATCGGGGACACTACAGAGGATTGGCGAAGCCGTACCGCGTGGCTCCAGGGACTAATCGCCGAGCTGTGGCGGCACCGAGGATTGCTGCCAGGAATGGGAGCAGTGCTCGAAGCTATCGGCTTCCCCGCTGCCATACCCTATTTCAAGAAACAAGCCCTTGATGGCCGCGAGGTGGAGGCTCACGACGCAATCTTCGGTTTCCTTGAAGGCCGCGTAAGCACGGTCCCCGGACTCGATCTGAAGCCCGACGAGGCAAAGGGTGCCCTGCGTAAGTGGAAAGTGCGGACCCCGGCCGAGCAACACTTGCTTCGCGATGTATTGCCACGTTTTGATCTAGAGTCCGCACAAATCTGCAGCATTCTCTCTGAGAACAGGGAAGAGAACGGCATCACTGCCGACCTTGACGCCATAGCGAATAACCCCTATATCCTATGCGAGCAATACCTCGGCAACGACCCTGATGACATCATACCGTGGGGTACAATCGACCGTGGCATGATTCCTTCTCCGGACCTGGGTTGCGACTCTCGCGCCGCGGTCGACGACCCACGGCGTCTGAGAGCGCTGCTCGTGGATGCTCTGAAGAGGCAAAGCGCCCACTGCTTCGCGGCTGCCGATCAGCTGATCGAGAGTGTCAACCGACGGTTGAGCGCACTGCCGGAATGGAAACGGTGCGCCTTTCGTGAGCGGCACCTCGAGGTTGACGCGGATGTGATGCACGGAGCGCTCCATATCCGTCGCGAGGGCGATCGGACTTACCTGTACCTCCGCACTGTGTACGAAGACGAGCGGAGGCTGGAGGAAGACCTCCGCTTTCTCCTCGGAGGTCCCGACATCCAGCCGCAATTCCCGGTCACCAGGCAAAGCTGGCGCGACTATTTGTACGACCCGCAGAGCGTTCTTGCCGGACTGGCCGAACAAGACTACCGAGAAGCAATCGAGCGCCAGGCGGAAGCCTGTGAGAAGATCTTCCGGAAGCCGCTCGGCGTCTTATGCGGGGAGGCAGGTACCGGCAAGACCACGGTGGTGAGAGCTATCGTGAAGGCCATCAAGAAGGGACACGGCGCAGGCGCGTCGGTGATCGCGCTCGCACCCACCGGGAAGGCCACTGACCGAATCCGAGAAGTGCTCGAGGCAGATGACGCTCTCAGAGGAAAAGTGGAGGTTGCAACTATACATTCTTTCCTCGCACGCCACGGATGGCTGAATCCCAACATGTCCTTCAAGCGCCAGGGAGGACAAATCGAAGACCAGTACTCCACGTATATCCTCGATGAATGCTCGATGCTAGACCTCTCGCTCGCAGCAGCCTTCTTCCGGTCCGTGAGATGGTCGTCCGTACAGCGTTTGATTCTCGTTGGCGATCCGAACCAGCTTCCCCCGATCGGCCGTGGGCGTGTATTCGGCGACATCATCAAGTACCTCGAGAAGGACTATCCGGAGAATGTCGCGGTGCTCACTGAGAACCTACGTCAGGCGCAAGGGAGGCTGACCGGGGGCGGCACCGGGATCATCGACCTGGCGAAGTGCTACCTGCGTACGGCGCTCCGCGATGCCAAGAACGAGGATGCCAGCACGGCAGCGGAGATCATGCTCCAGCGGGTCCAGGAAGGGGGCGACATCGACCACGACCTCCGCGTTCTGTACTGGAGCAGCCAGGCAGAGCTGAACGACCTCCTCATCAGCCAGATCGAACAGGACATGAGGACTGACCTGGAACGTAGACCGCCTCGCGGCAAGAGCAAGCCAGTGGAGGACGAAGACAAACCGTGGGTACTCTGGAGCCAAGCATTCGACAGGCGTCCCGACTATCTTCAGATCATTACTCCCTACAGGGGCGAGTTCTTCGGAACGGAGGAGATCAATCGAATCTGCCAGGAGCGGCTCCGCAAGAGCCTCCTCAGTAAGGTGGGAGCGATCGACGGCATCACGCTTTTCGACAAGGTTATCCAGGTTGTCAACCGCCCGCGCTCCAGGCCGATTAAGGCCTGCTACAAATGCGGAAAGGGCAAGCCCGAGCCCATTGAGGTCTTCAACGGACAAATCGGTTTCGTCGTGCGCCACCCCCTTGATCGCGACAAGGAGCTGTCACGAAGTCTTCGCCTCGAGCGGTTCTGTGTCGTGTTCGCTCGCCGAGAAGGCCTACTGGTGGGCTACGGCCGCAATCTCGGCGATGGGTGCCCTGACGAATCAGTGGGTGAAAACCTCGAGCTGGCGTATGCGCTGTCGGTGCACAAGGCCCAGGGCAGCGATTTCGATCGGGTGTACCTGGTGGTTCCAGCGAGCAAGCAGGGTCTGCTCTCTCCTGAGTTGCTCTATACCGCCTTGACGCGAGCAAGAAAGCACTGCACGCTGCTGGTCGAGAGGGACGTATCCATGTTGCTCAAGATGCGACGGCGGGAGTACTCCCATCTCGAGCGCATCAACTCCTCGCTGTTCGCTTTTCGCCCCGTCCCTGACGGGTTGATGGCAGCACAGGAATGGCGTGGGCGTGAGGACGGACGCGGGCACGGCACTCTTGCTGACGTGATGGTCCGGTCGAAATCAGAGGTCATTATCGCCAACATGTTGCACGAGCGCGGCATTCCGTTTAGGTATGAGGAGCCCTTGTACGGTCCGGATGGTAGCTTCTACCTGCCTGATTTCACTATCACTTGGAGGGGAAGCGACTATTACTGGGAGCACGTAGGCCTACTAAGCCGGCCTGAGTACCGGGCTCACTGGGAGAAGAAACGCGCCTGGTATGACCGCTTCTTCCCTGGTCGGCTCATCATCACGGAGGAGTCAGGAGACCTGAGCCGGGAGGCAGACGCGATTATCCGTAAGTACTTCATTTGAACGATGTAAACGCTAATCTGATAGTTGACCACTTTTAGTGGGTCGCCGAACGAAAAGAGACCATCCCATCAGGTCCATCAGGCACGGAGATTCCGGGCCTTTCCGCGACCGGTGCAACATGCGAAACCCCGTGAGTATATGCGAAACCTCGTGAGTGTGGAGGTTGCATCCCCCTATGCCTTTTCCGGCGCAAGCCACGCTCCGTCTGAATCAACCGTGACCAATCTGGCGTACAGGCCGCCCAGAGCCATTAACTCTTCATGTGTCCCTTGCTCCACTATCTCGCCTTCATCCAGCACAATGATCCTGTCCGCACGGCGAATTGTCGAGAGACGGTGCGCGATGACTATGGTAGTCCGGCCCCGAATGAGCTTTTCCAGCGTAGCTGCGATCTTGGCTTCGGTTTCGGTGTCTACCGATGATGTCGCTTCATCCAGGATGAGAATGGGCGCATCGTAGAGGAGTGCCCTTGCTATGGCAAGCCTCTGTTTCTGTCCGCCCGAGAGCCTTACGCCGCGCTCTCCTATGTGGGTGTCGTACCCGTTCGGCATCTCTCTGATGAACTCATCAGCTCCTGCAGCTACTGCAGCGTCGACGATTTCTTCCAACGTAGCGTCAGGACTGCCGTAAGCTATGTTCTCAGCGATCGTCCCGTTAAACAAGAACACGTCCTGCAGCACCATGCTCACATTCCTGCGGAGGGAAGAGACCGTCACAGTGCGGATATCCACGCCATCCACGAGAATGCGTCCTTCGGTGGGATCGTAGAGCCTCGGGATCAAGTTGGCCATCGTTGTCTTTCCCACACCTGTCGGACCTACGAGAGCAACCATCTCGCCAGGTTTGATCTCCAGGTTTATGTTCTTGAGCACAGGGGTGCCGTCATAGTTGAAGGAGACGTTCTCATACGTTATGCGTCCTTCAACCCTACCGAGTTGGATGGCGTTGGGGGCGTCATCTATGTCGGGTTTTGTGTCGAGCACTTCGAAATAGCGGTCGGAGGCGGCCAAGGCTTGCTGAAGAGACTCGTTGAGCTGGTTAAGCCTCATGATCGGCTCATAGAAGAGGCTCACATAAAGAAGAAATCCTGTGATGTCCGCGACAGATATCTGTTCTCTGAGCGCCATCAAACCGCCCAGCAAGACAACAGCGACTGTTCCGAGACCTGCGAAGAAGTCGATCGCCCCATGGAAGCAGGCGCTTGTAGACACGGCTTTCGTTATAGCCTTAGAATGCACCATAATGCGTTTTCCCACGGACTCCATTTCTCGCTCTTCCTGCGCGAATACCTGGATCTCGCGCATCCCGCTTAGATTGTCCTGTAGGATCGCGTTCAGATCCCCCAGCTTTGCCTGGGCATAGCGAAAGAGAGGACGCACGAATCGGTTGTACGCGATGAAGCCGAGTATGATGAAGGGGATGGGCACCAAAGTGTATAAGGCCAGCCTTGGATTGATCGAGAAGAGCACGACAAAGACCCCGCCGACCGTCAGGAGGCTGACTATGGCCTCGGGGATCACGTGGGCGATCAAAGCCTCAAAAGAGGCTGTATCGTTGATTGCCCTGGACATGATCTGCCCTGTCTGAGTGGCCGAGTAGTACTTCGGAGAGAGCCTTTGCAGATGCCCGTATATCTGCTTCCGAGCCGCAGCCACACTGCCCCACCCTGCAACGTGAGTGGACCAGACTTGCAGGGCTGCGAGCGCGGGCCTGAGAGCATACACGAGGAGCAGAATCACCGACGTCTTGACTACCTGGCTCGCGCCTGCCGTTCCATGGCTGAAGCTTTCCTCAATTGTGCCGACAAGACTTCTTATCAGCCAAGGGCCTGCCAAGTTGGCGGCAGTCGTCCCCAGCATCGCTATGAAAGCCAGTACCATCCAACTCCAGTAGTCGCGCGATATTGCAATGAGACGGGTTATGTGTCGCAAAGCCGAGTCACCTCATGTTGACCTCATGTTGATCCTTCTGTGCTGAGATTTCGCCCTTTCCTGAAGAGCTCCTTCGGAAAAGCCTGCCGATATGGAAACTGGATGACCCGGTGCCCCATGCGTGCGGAGGCTAGCCCGCCCGCAGATTGCTCGCCCGCAGATTGCCGCTTGGGCGTTGCCTGACTCTTACGATGAGGGGGGAGAACCACAAGCACAGCGAATCTCTAGCAGAGGGCTATAACTCCATTCCGCGCGTCGTTCATCCACGCGTCGTTCACATTCGGCATGACTAACTGGGCCAGCCGGAACTAAAAGGAGTTGGGCAGGGTTGCCCGTGTTCAACTATGACGAAGCATACTCCAAACCCGGCCTGTACTGGGAACGAGCGCCCAATCCGTTGTGCCTGGAGACAATTACCCTCTATTCGGCGGCTGATCGGGAGCGCAAACGCGCGATTGACCTTGGGTATGGCAAGGGTAGAACCTAGTTCGGTTTGCAGGGCCTCGTCCGGTTTGCAAGGGAGGGAGGGATGGATATGAGGCAGCTTGAAACCCTACATTGCGTTATCGGCATTTAGGTGGCATAATCATCGGGGAAAAGGTGGTTGCTGCATGTTCAGGAAGCTTAACGCACTGTTCGGCGCGCAAGACATGACGGTGGGAAAGCCAAGATCTGCCTTGCTGAGGTTTTCCATACCCTTGCTCATCGGCAACCTAGCCCAGCAGATGTACAACACTACCGATTCAGTCATTGTAGGTCGCTATGTGGGTGATAAAGCTCTCTCAGCCATCGGGACGACCCTTCCTGTTATCAACCTGCTGTATGTCCTCTTCATAGCGATCTCGACGGGCGCAGGTATCATGGTTGCACAATACTATGGGGCCAAGGACAAAGAGTCGCTTTCGCGCGCAATTGGCAATGCCATCAGCCTGATCGCAGTGTCTTCGCTTCTGGTTATGGCTGTCGGCATACCTCTGGTGGATTCCCTATTGAAGCTGACAAACACGCCTGTGGAGACATTCGATATGGCCCACTCCTACCTCACCATCATCCTCTGGGGAGTCGTGTGGGTCGGATTCTATAACATATTGTCGGGAATCCTGCGTGGGCTGGGCAATTCCATCTTTCCATTGCTGACCCTGCTGCTGACGTCGTTCCTGAACATAGTCTTGGACATCTGGTTTGTCGCAGGCCTCGATATGGGAGTCGCAGGCGCTGCCGTGGCAACGGTCATTTCGATAGCCGTCTCCGCGGTGTTGTGCATTATCAGGCTGTGTAGTATGAAAGATGTCGTGAACATGGATGGCGCGAACCTAATCCCCTGCAAGAAGCTGACCGGGCAGCTACTGCGGTTGGGGCTACCGGCAGGCGTTACGCAGGCGATCTTCTCGATGTCCATGGTGTTCGTGCAGGCACTGGCCAATAGCATGGGCTATCAGGTAGTGACCTGTACAACCGCGGTCATGCGAATTGACGGCTTCGCAATGATGCCCAACTTCACCTTCGGCATGGCTATTGCTACTTTTGTCGGCCAGAACATCGGGGCGGGCAGAATGGACCGGGTCAACCAGGGAGCAAAGGACATACTGAGAATAAGCTTGACTACGTCCTTTGTGCTGGTGGCCTTATTGTTGTTGTTCGGCAAGAACTTGATAACCATGTTCACCACAACCGAGGAGATCATCCGCCTGGGCGTAAGGCAGATCCGCATATTGGCCGCGGGATACGTGGCCATGGCGGTCTCCCAGGTCTTCGGAGGCATCATGCGCGGAGCCGGCGACACCATGCCGCCCATGTGGATTTCGATGTTCACCACTGTCGTAGTGCGTGTGCCCGTTGCGTATCTCTGGGCATGGCTTACCAGAAGCCAAACGTACCATGCAGGGTCCCCCGATGCGCTGTTCTTCTCGCTTCTCATAAGCTGGACCGCCGGGGCAGTCGCCAATTACCTTTGGTACCGTCGAGGGACCTGGCGAAACAAGTCTCTCATCCCATCTTCAAGACCCTTGACTGCTTTCGAGTGACGGCTTTTGCAGCTCAAACGTTCGACGATCGACGCCTACCAGGCGCGCGTTTCGGCAATCGTTAGCCCTTAAGGAGAAGGTATGCGGCCCTAACCAGCTTTGGGAGATGGCCGTTAAATGCGGCTACGTCACAGAGGATGCAGTTGCCGGACACGACAAAGCTGAGCGGAGTCCGAAGCTAAACGGAGTCGCAGTAACCTCGTCCCCCTCGCCGATGCTGGAGGTCCTATTCTCTTACATCCCCGTTTTGAACCAGCAGCCCCTCATATTCCTCACGTGACATGGGGCACTCGATCAGTCGTCTGAATTGAGCATAGGACAGCCGGCACTGATCAGCCATCTTGTGAAGGATGAATTCTGAGAGGTCCCTGTGGCTGGACCCGTGACTTATCTCGGTCCACACCGACGTCTTCTTTCCGCCGCGCGTGTAGAACACGAACTTGCGGTGACTGCCATTTGACCGCCGAAACCCCTTCTTGTGTAATGCGCTTTCCACGTCCCTACGGTTCGCCTCACCCATTCCCCACCGAAGCCTCCTCGATCATCCCACGAAGACGTTCCGAGAGCTCTCTTGCGTCCTGAGACAACTCGTCGTGAGGTGCGAGCACATACTCCTTCCACAACCAGACGAGATCGGAAAAGAGCTTCTCCACAGCGTCCTCACGCGTGGCGCCCGATGCGACGATGTGCAAGTCGGGCAGTTCGAACACGACCTCCCCGTTCTCAAATGATGGCTTGACTGACTCCGCCCGCCTGAGAACGAGCCTCCCCCCAGCAGTCTCGATTGATTTGAGCACAAGCGGTCGAAGGTCAAGGGCACGGATGTCGGAAACATTGACGATCTTGTCAGGAAACCCGTTCGCATCGAGTTGGACCCTGCCGGTCACATGGACGATTCCTTTCAGATTCTCCACGATCAGGTCCTCCAGTTCAGGGTCGTAGTAGCAGTCCAGCACGCGGCTTGTCGGCTGATAATAGATCCCAAGCTTGTGCTCGTCCAGATGTATACGCACAAGCTCGCCGCTAACGGTCATCTCCTCGAATCCCGGTTCAGCAAGGAGTTTGACTATTTGCGCGCGGGTCGCGGCTGAAAGAGTTGCCGTACTCCCTTTGGGCTCGCGACTGACGGTTAGGTGCCACTGGTCCCCCTTCTTCGGGCAATAAGCCTCCAGGGACCGGAGTATCCTCCTCCGCCATGTCGTGTCAGGAAACAGCGCTGACAGCGTGCGGTCGCCGGATTCCGAAAGGGCACCCAGAAGGGCCGTGTACTTCTCAAGCACCGCCGTCCGCCCGTTGGGTTCGAATGGTAGAGACGCTTGCACGGGGGGTGCAAACATGGCTTCAATGGTATATGCGCTGTTGTGCTCCGCCGTGCGTATCAACTGGTACTGCGTCCGAATATCGTCGGGCACGCGAGCCCTCGTGCGTACATCGCGGCCGGATTCGGCCATCGCGATGTAGTAAATCGTGCTCTGCAGGCCGCTGAAGACTGTCGCAAGGAGTAGCAGCGGTACCCCTTCTCTGATCTCTTCCCCGTCAATGGTTATGCGAAGACTGTGTTCTGCCATCGGCATCACCCGGTCGGCCTCTTTTCTGGGTCCGGTTGGAGAGCGACGCTCTGTCCGGACAGCATACTTGACGGTTTAGTCTTACGCCCCCTTCCTTCAGAACATGCGACGTTTCAAGCATCCAGAGCCCATGCCACGACCGATGACGAGAAACCGACGATGATCCAAACATATCCAGTAGCCTACTTCGACAAGACATCGCTTGATCCTGCCGCGCGTCAATGAACCTTTCGATGCCTCTACGGCAACCGCTCTCGCCCTGCCACCGTCGCGAAAACTGCACCCGGGCCTATTGCATCTCCTCGAGCGCCCGCTCGAGGACGCAGGCGACGTAGTCGATCTCCTCGGCAGTGAGGTGGTTGTGGAACGGGATGGCGATGCTCGTGCGCCCAGCGAGCTCCGTCACCGGGAGGTCCCCCTCCTTCCCAACCTGCCTTGCACGTAATACTCCCATCTGGTATCATATATGGTGCCCTGTGGAATACTCACGGAGGGAAAGGGCTTGAGCAAACGCGATAAGCGCATAGAGAGATGGCGTAACAACCC